>JBAZQN010000022.1 GCA_041645165.1 Patescibacteria group bacterium
TGAAAGCTCTGACGTGACTGACGGTAACGCTGCTGACGGCTTCCCGGCCATCACTTTGGTTGCCTCATCTGGCACTGCCACGATTGGCAACGCTGATTACGCCGCTGCCGCCACGACTACTTTAACTCTAACTATCGCTGCTTCCGCCACAGGCAACACAGCCATTACTGTTACTCCAACCTACGCCGTTGCCGGAGCCGGTCAAATTGACGATGTCGCCGCAGCCAACAATGAAATGGCTGATGCCGAAACCGTGGCTGGCGCTGACGGCGCGGCGCCGATTGTTACGGCCGTCGCACTTTCTCTCACCTCTAGCAACGTTATTACTTTCACTTATTCAGAGGTTATGACTGTAACGAACGGCGCTTCAACTGCCACTAAGGGCGATACTACTGTTGCTGGCACGGTAGCTGGCTTTGGTTCTTTTGCCACGGCTGGCAATGTGACTGTTGCCACCGTCAAAAATACTGTTGGCGGTAATGGTACAACTGTTCTTACAGTCACTTTGGCCAATGAAGCGGCCAGTTATTTAGCCGGAACTTCAACTACTGAACCGTCAGGCGTCTTTACGCCTGTGGGGAGTGCTGAAGTTAAGGACGCAGTGAATCTTCAAGTTAACACTGTCAATACGCCAACCACCACTGGCGGTGGATCTTGGGATTTGGCCAAGCCGACGATTACTTCAGTCACTGTTTCCGATGCAGCGAGCAATGATGGTAAAATTGATCGCGCGGTTTTGGTTTTGAACTCAGCCATGAGAGACGCGAACGTTACTGACTCTAACGGAGCTTTGGGCGGTTTGGCCGGTACTTTCACCACGGGCGCTCCTAATGACGCGACAACAACTTTCAACATCACTGATCCAAGCACTCAACCCGTTAATACTGCCTTAGGCGCACACACAAGTTTCCTCTACAGCGGCGCCACAACATTAATCACTGACTTGGTCGGTAACTTACTTGACACAACTGTTGACGGTCAAATTGCCGCCGCTGATATTGTTGAAACAGATGGCGCGCAGCCGATTGTTACGGCCGTCGCACTTTCTCTCACCTCAAATCGCGACGTTATTACTTTCACTTATTCAGAGGCTATGACCGTGACGAACGGCGCTTCAGCCACAGGAAGAGGTGATATTACTGGAGCGGGCGTAGTGGGCGGTTTTGGTACATTTGCTACAACTGGCAATGTGACCGTCCCCACCACTAAAAACACGGTTGGTGGCAGTGGCACAACTGCTCTTACGGTTACTTTGGCAAACGAGGCCACAGGTTATATGAACAACACTTCCACCACAGAACCCTCTGGCGTCTTTACGCCAGCGACGAGCGTCCAGGTGGTTGATGCGGCATCAAACCAAGTTAACAATCTTAACGCTCCAACCGCTACTGGCGGCGGTACTTGGGATTTAACAAAACCAACTATTACCTCAGCAACTGTCTCTGATGCCTCCGGCAGCAATGGCAAAGTTGATCGCGCGGTTTTGGTTTTGAACTCAGCCATGAGAGACGCGAACGTTACTGACTCTAACGGAGCTTTGGGCGGTTTGGCCGGTACTTTCACCACGGGCACTGCCAATGACGCAACAACAACTTTCAATTTAACCAGTGACGCGGCTCAGCCGGTTAATACCGCTTTGGGCGCGCACACTCAATTCAACTACACTGGCGCCACAACTTTCCTTATTGATCTTGCGGGAAATCTTTTGGATACAGTGAGTGATGGCGCGATTGCTGATGGTGATATTGTGGAGACCGACGGAGCGGTTCCGATTCTTGTTTCCGCTACTTATCGTGACCTTGACAGCAATGGCGCGGTTGATACTTTGCGCACCACTTGGTCGGAAAATGTGACAATGACTGGTAGTACTGCAGTTGACTGGACGATTGTTGGCGGTTCAATTACTGCCGCTTTCAGCGCGGCAGCCAATGATGCTGTTGCGGGTACAACTTTAGATGTTACAGTCACTGCTGATGCCAATGAGACATCAAGCGGGGTCGCTCCAACTATTGCTTACGATAATGATGATGTCAATAACAGCGTGGTTGATGGTGCGACGAACGCGGCTGGCACAAATGCCGCCGCAACCGCAACTGACGCGGCCGCTCCGGCCGTTGCTACTGCTATTTTTTACGATGCTTCGCCGGCAACTAACGATGGAAAACTTGATCGTATCTCCGTTATTTGGTCCGAGAATATTAGCGCCGTGGCCGATGGCAGCGCTGATTGGGCAATTTCTTCCGCGGCGAATTTTGCCGCTCTCACTGAAACCGCAGTTATTTGCAACAGTGGCGCCGCTGCGGTCAATGAATGCCGATACACCTTCACAACCACTACAGTTAAAACAAACGTGGGCGACTTAAGTCTTGCTTACACTGCCGGTACTTCTGTCACTGACGGCACAAACACGGCGGCGAGCAAAACCTTAACCTCTGCTTCATCTCCACCCTTCACTGATGGCGCAAATCCGGTCGTTGCTTCCACCTCTCCTGCTGACGGCGCGACAAGCGTTGCCTTGGACGCCAGCTTCTCTATCACTTTCTCGGAAGCCATGACTACGACTGATATCACAACAACTACTCTCGGCAGATCTCCTACTTTTACTCTCGGTTCAGCTGTTTGGTCTTCTGGCGATACGGTTGTCACTTACGCTTCGCATGATGCTTGGGCTGGTCTGCAAATCTATACAATTGATTTGGTCCAAGGATCAATCAATTCGGCGGCCCTATTAGACAGCACTCTTGATAATTCAGCCATAGTCGCCGATCCTTACACCTTTACTACTGTCGCGGCTTCTGGCGGCGGCGGTGGCGGCGGAGGAGGATTACCGGCTTCTGTCACGGTTACAACTCCAAATGGCGGAGAAACCCTGACTGGCGGCGGAACATACAACGTTACCTGGTCCGCTCCGGGCGTGGCTGACACAATTAATCTTTACTACTCACTCGATTCCGGCATTAACTTCCCGAACACTATTGCCACAGCGCAAACAAACGATGGCTCCTACACTTGGACCGTGCCGAACATTTCTTCGAGCACTGTCAAGGTAAAAGCCGTGAGCGGTTCGTTGAGTGATATTTCCGATGCCAACCTTGCTATTACTTATACGACTCCGACGGTTTCTATCGTGAATTCAACGATTGCGGCTTCTCCGACTTCGGTTGTGGCTAATGGCACAAGTTTCTCCATCATTACTGTTACCGTGAAAGACGCCGCGAGCGTTCCGCTCTCGGGTAAAGTTGTGACCCTGGCTTCAAGCCGCGGTACAACCGATACAGTGACGACTGTGACTGGCACGACCGGCGCGGATGGTAAAGCGACTTTCAATGTTTATTCAAGCACGGCCGGCACTTCCACATATACCGTGACGGCGCAGGGCACAGTTCTCACAAGCACGGTCTCTGTTGTCTTCACTGCGGTTGGTGCGCCGACTACTCCCGGCACAGGCGAAACCCCAACATCAATTTCAGTTGGTGACCTGATCAAGAGCCCGCTTTCCACGTCAGTTTATTACTATGGATCCGATAACAAGCGCCATGTCTTCCCAAATGAGAAGACATACAAATCATGGTACGTTGATTTCTCCGGCATCAAATCCGTCACCGCTTCACAACTTCAAGGTATTGCCTTGGGCGCGAACGTCAAAGTTCGTCCCGGCACGGTGCTCGTGAAAATTGATACAGATCCTAAAGTCTACGCCGTTGAACCGAGCGGACTCCTTCGATGGGTTCCGACCGAAGCGCGCGCGCTTACTCTCTACGGTTCTGCTTGGGCTTCAAGAATCATTGACGTCCCGCTTATCTTCTGGGTTGATTACTCTTTCGGAAGCGACATCACAACTGACGCTCACCCGACCGGTGCTCTGATTCAATATACTGGCACGACCGACAAATATTACATCCAGGGCGCGGAAAGACGCTTGATCTCCACCGCCGGCTTCACGGCCAACAAGTTCCAGCTGTCCAATGTTCTCGCGGCTCCGACCACCATCTCCTACACGTTGGGTACGCCGATCACTGCCGAGGACACAGCACTGACCAGGATTTATTAGAACTAGACAGATTAAGATAAAAACCAGGCCGGTTTTCCCGGTCTGGTTTTTTGTGGTATAATGATGGCGACTGGGAGTAATATACTTGTGGATAATTCGTTATATTAATAATAAAATAATACTAAATTTTGTAAAATTGTTTTTGTTCAGCCATTTTTAACTTTAAATTTTTAATTTTAAACTTGACTGAGCGAAGCGAAGGAACTTATGGCAGAACAAATCAAAAAGGGTTTTTTCAAAGTATTGCCATTGTCGGTGGTAATGCTCATGATCATAAGCATCTCTCTTGGCGTTTGGTACAGTATGCCGGTTAAACTGGCAAAAGCAGCCGCCCTGGCGCCTCTCACTACCACATACCGAGACGCGAATGCTAACGGAACAGTTGACAACGTCAGACTTACTTTCACGAATGTTACCGCTTGCACTTATGAAGCGGGTGACTGGTCAGTGGCCTTGGCCGGGACAGTTGGTGTGACGGGCGTAACCGGATTTACCAATTCCGCTAGCTGCACGACTGACGAATATATTGATGTGGCTGTCACGGTTTCTACTACCAATACTACTGGCGGAGCTGTTAATCCGCAAATTACTTACACAAACCAAGGCACGTTAGCGAGCGTAGTCGCTGATGCAAATGACGGCACGGCGACCTTCACGGCGACTGATGCGGCCGCTCCGGTTTATGTCAGCTCCAAAACATTGGATAACAACAAAAATGGCACAGTCGACTATATTAAAATAACCTATTCAGAATCAATTCTTGATAGTTCGGTAGCAGGTACTGATTTTGCGGCTGGTATTGCTGATACAACAGTTGGGAATCTAACTGAGTCATACGCTTCCCTTACTCCCGCCACTGGCAATGAAATAGATGCAGCCAATGATGCTTATATCTACGTTGGCGTAACTTCAGGCACTGAGACAATTTCTACGAACAAAACAGATTACACCTTAAAGATTGAACAAGTTGACGCAGTTACTGACAGTATTCCGAACAGTCTTGCTTCTTTTACTCTCAAAACCTCCACTGACGGCGCCGCTCCTTATCTCGTTTCTGCAGCTTACACAGATTCTACCGCTGACGGTAAGGTTGACCAAGTGGCTTTTGCCTTTTCTGAAGTAACAACCTTTACCGCGATTACTGCCGCGGATTGGGCATTCTCCACAGCTGGCGATGTCGGACTTGTTGGTGATTTCGCCCTTGCCGAATGCGTGGGTTCAGGGACCGTAGCCACTATTACTTGCACTGACGTTGGCACGGGTACGGTTGACGCCACTGCCGCGAGAACCGGTAAGCAAAGTGGGGCCGGCACTGAACCAGCTTTTACTTATACTAATAACACCAATAACATTAGTGATGGCGGCGGTGGAAATAATACTCCCACTTTTGGTCCGATATCCTTGGTTGACGTCGCCGCTCCAGTCATTGCGACCACCTCTCCGGCCGACAACGCAACTGATGTGGCTTTGGACGCGAATCTTGTCATCACTTTTTCCGAGACGATGACTACATCCTCTGTTACCGGCGCGATAGCTAGAACTCCTGCCTTTACTCTTGGCGCGGCGTCATGGAACGCTGCGAGTACAATTCTTACTTTTTCCGCTCACGACGCTTTCGCCGGCATGCAGCTCTACGCCGTCACCTTAGCCGGAACAATCGCCTCAGCAGCCACAACTGACGGAAATCTTGGCGCCGGTCCGGTGGCCAATCCCTTTGACTTTACCACTGTCGCGGCTTCAAGCGGCGGCGGCGGAGGAGGATTACCTGCTTCTGTCTCGGTCACAACTCCGAATGGCGGAGAAACCCTGGTCGGTGGCGGAACTTACAATGTTACTTGGTCGTCAACCGGAACCGTTACTGATCTCCTAAGCATTTATTACTCAACTGACTCTGGTATTAATTTCCTAAACACGATTGCTACCGGAGAAACAAACGACAGCGCCTACACTTGGATCGTGCCAAATACTGCAACCGGAACTGCCAAAATAAAAGTGGTGAGCGGAAGTTTAAACGATATTTCTGACGCCAATTTTACCATTACTTATTCTGCCTCGGCGGTTTCTGCCGCGAACTCCACCATTTCCGCAACGCCCGCAACAGTCACGGCTAATGGGACAACGGAATCAACGGTGACCATCACTGTGAAAGACGCGAGCAGCAATCTTCTCTCGGGCAAAGTTGTAACTTTGGCTTCTTCTCGCGGCACTTCTGATACTGTGACGACCGTGACGGGCACGACTGGCGCAAATGGTGTGGCTACCTTTAAAGTTAAATCAAGTACGGCTGGCACTTCAACTTATACGGCGACCGCCGCGGGTGTGGTACTTTCCGGTACTGCCACAGTCGTCTTTACGGCTCCGGGAGAAGTCGGGGAAACGCCGACCGCGATCAATGTCGGCGACTTAATCAAGAGCCCGCTTTCCACTTCGGTTTATTACTATGGTTCTGATGGAAAGCGCCACCTCTTTCCAAATGAGAAAACCTACAAATCCTGGTACGTTGATTTCTCCGGAATTAAGTCCGTCTCTGCCTCGCAACTTCAAGGTATTGCCCTCGGTCATAATGTTACTGTCCGCCCTGGCACAGTGCTCTTGAAAATTCAAACAGATCCTAAGGTTTATGCCGTTGAACCGGGCGGTCTTCTCCGCTGGGTCCCGACCGAAGCGCGGGCTTCTACACTTTACGGTTCTGCTTGGGCGACAAAGATAATTGATGTGCCGCTTGTCTTCTGGGTTGACTACACCTTTGGTTCTGACATTACGACGGACATTCATCCAACCGGCGCTGTGGTTCAATACACAGGCACGACTGACAAATATTATGTCCAAGGCACGGAAAAGCGCCTGATCTCTACCGTCGGCTTTACGGGAAACCACTTCCAGTTGTCAAACGTCCTTACTGTCCCGACTTCCATTACCTACACAACTGGCACGCCCTTGACGGCCGAGGAGACATCTTTGTCGAGGATTTACTAGCATAAAATCAGATATAGAAAAAATCAGGCCGGATTTTCCGGTCTGGTTTTTTTGTGGTATAATAATGACGGTTCACTGTAAAATACTTGTGGAAGATTCGTTATTATTAATAATATAAATTTTATAAATTAACTTCGATCATTTGTCATTGCGAGCGCCGAAGGCGCGCGGCAATCTCAAAAATTGGGATTGTCCCGATGGCTTCGCCATCGAGGATCCTCGACGATGTCGGGACTTTATCGCTTTGCTCCTCGCAATGACTTGAGATGAAGCAAAAAAATTTATGGCAGAAAAAATCAAAAAAGGCTTTTTCAAAGTATTGCCATGGTCAATGGTGATACTTTTAATTGCCAGTGTGTCTATTGGCATCTGGTACAGTTTTCCGGTTCATTTGGCAAAGGCAGCCGCCCTGGCGCCGCTTACTACCACATACATAGATCTGAACACCGACGGAACGGTTGACAACATCAAACTTACTTTTACGAATGTTACCGCCTGCACCTACGAAGCGAGCGATTGGACCGTAGCCGTGGCTGGAACGATAAATGTAACGGCCGTGACTGGTTTTACCAATTCCGCTAGCTGCACGACTGACGAATATATCAATGTGGCCGTAACCACCACATCTCAAATTACCGGCGGAGTTACTAACCCACAAATTATTTATACAAATGGAGGCACGTTAGGGAGTGTAGTCGCCGACGCAAATGACGGTACAGCGACCTTCACGGCTACCGACGCTTCAAAGCCAGTCATCAAAACAATTACTTACAAAGATGCTGATGGCGACGGGAAAATTGACCGCATGACCCTTACTTATACAGAAACCGTCACCGCCGCTTCAGTCCTCGCGGCCAATGACTTGATCTTCGGCGATGTAGGTAGTTTCTTTGGCGCGGCTTTTGGCGCTAATAACACTGACCTTATTTCTGGTTCTGTTGCTTCGACTGACGTCAATCTCGGGACGGAAGCAAGTATTGTCGCTACACATGATGATTCTGGTACTCTAGCGGTTTCCACTCAAAATGTGTTTTCTTTGACTGATGGGACAAACACAAATAGCACTACTGGCAATCAATCTCAAGCCACTTACGCCGATGGTGCTGGCCCGGTTCTTATCGGCGGGCAATATACTGATGATGATGGCGACGGAGACCTTAATTTTCTTAATGTCTCTTGGTCTGAAGATGTAGTGGTGACTGGCAGTACAGCAGTTGATTGGACGATTACCGGAGGTTCGGTGAATGCAGTTTATGCAACTTCCGGTGACTTTCCCTTGGCTGTTACATATCCATTAGTAGTTACCTCTGACCCTAATGAAACGGGCGGAGCGGTTGATCCGACAGTTTCTTATGATAATGATGATTTAAATGGCAGCGTAGTAGATAGTTATTCTAACGCTGCTGGTACGACGGGGCCAGTTTCTGTAGTTGACATGGCTTCGCCGATTGCAGTTTCCGCGGTTTACAAAGACACAAACAACAATGGCACGGTTGACCGCATTGACATTACCTTGAGCGTTGACGTTGGTTTAACCTGCAGTTGGGACGCGGGAGATTGGTTAATTCCAACGCCCGGCAGCATCACAGCAGCCTCTCCTTCGGCTTGCGGCATTTCGGGCAATGATGTTCAGATTACTATTTCAGCTGACGCGAATGAAACTGGCGGAATGACTGATCCAACAATTAATTATGTTAATGCGTCCCCCAAAAATAGCGTAGCTGATGGCTCGATGAATTCAATGCAACCTTTTGCCAGCCCGGTTACCGCAACCGACGGCGCCGCTCCGGTTTTTTTGACTACTTCTCCGGCGGACAACGCAACTGGCGTGGAGATGGCCGCGAATTTGGTTATCACTTTCTCTGAACCAATGACTACAGCCTCTGTCACGGGTGCAATTGCCAGAGTTCCATCATTTACTCTCGGCTCGGCGGCTTGGACAGTTGGCGATACAGTTTTGACTTATGCTTCTCACGACGCATGGGCTGGTATGCAGAACTATGTCATCACTTTAGCTGGAACAATCGCCTCGGCGGCGGCTGGTGACGGCAATCTCGGTGCTGGTCCAGTTGCCAATCCCTTTGACTTCACTACCGTTGGAGGTTCAAGCGGCGGAGGAGTGAGCAGTATGCCCGACTCTGTTACGGTTACGGCTCCGAGTGGTGGCGAATCTTGGGTCGGAAATTCAAGCCACAACATTACTTGGTCGACGACAGGTGCAACTATCAGCAAAGTAAAACTATTATATTCTCTTGACTCCGGCATCAATTTTCCACACACAATCGCTACGAACGAAACGAACGATGGCACCTATTCTTGGACTGTTCCCAACGTGGCGAACGGTACGGCGAAAATCAAAATTGAAGGATATGATTCAAGCAGTCTCCTCGTGACATCAGATATTTCCGATGCGAACTTTGCCATCACCTATGTCACTCCCGCGCCTGGAACGCCGGAAACCCCAGGCACTCCAGGAACGCCAAGCGTTCCAGAAACTCCTTTGAACGAGCTACAGACAGGAGATCTTTTTAAGAGCCCCTTAAGCACTTCAGTTTATTACTACGGCTCCGACGGGAAACGTCACGTCTTCCCGAATGAAAAGACCTACAAGAGTTGGTATGTGGATTTCACCGGTATCAAGACTATTTCCGCCTCTCAACTTCAGGGTCTAACTCTCGGCAAAAACGTCACGGTCCGTCCCGGTACTGTTCTTTTGAAAATCCAAACTGATCCCAAGGTTTACGCGGTTGAACCAGGCGGCCTTCTCCGCTGGGTTCCGACCGAAGCAAGAATTAAAATTCTTTACGGCGATGACTGGGCAACGAAGATCATCGACGTGCCTCTTGCCTTCTGGGGCGATTACTCCTTCGGTTCTGACATTTCAACCGATACCCACCCGACCGGCGCCCTAGTTCAATATACCGGCACCACGGACAAGTACTACATCCAGGGCGCGGAGAAAAGAAAAGTCACAACCGCCGGCTTCGCGGTCAACAACTTCCGGAGCGAATATGTCCTCGCTATTCCCGCTACTCTTTACTATGCCCCTGGCGTGGATATTACCGGAGCGGAGAGCGCTTTGACGTCGATTTATTAGTAATTTTTACGAAGAAAAAAGAGACGGGTAATTTTCGCCTCTTTTTAGTTGTCACGTTTTTTGGTATACTAAACTAACGTGAGATTGAAATAATCAGATGTGTTATTCGTCTTATATAAGCAGAGGGGCCGCCCAAAGCGGTCTCCTAAATCTTAATTTAATTTTAATTAAAAATTATGAAAACATTAAGAATTTTTCTTATGGTGGCCATGGTTCTAACCGTAAGCGGCGTGAATTTGTTACCGCAAGCGGCAAATGCCTACACACCGTCTCTGACTTCGGCGGCTTTTTTGGACGCCGATCATAATGGCGCGATCGATCAGATAAAAGTAGTATTTGATTCAGATGTAACGGCTTGCAACTTTGAGGCGGGGGACTGGACATTGACTCCCGGCCACGTTGGTTTGGTTGGCCCGACCGGCAGATTAAATGGTTCGGGCGTTGACGCGGCTTGCGATGGATCAACAAATTATTTTTATCTTCTCGTTTCTGGCGACACAAACGAGACAGGTTATTCTGGACCTTATGTTCCGCCGGATATTCAGTATAAAAATTTAGGAACCGCGGGCAGCGTTACGGTTTTGGGCGCGCCAGTGCCAAATCAATCCATCGTGACTGTCGACGATACGGCAACGCCGGTTTTACGAAGTGACGGCGCGAACGCTCCAACTTATTCTGACAGCGATCATAACGGTACGGTTGATCGACTGAAATTGGTTTTTACTGAGCCGGTAAATTTTGTTTTTAATTCCTCCGATTGGGCTTGGGCGGCGGGAAGCTTAACGGGTTTTGCTCTTTCTAGTTATTCGAGTGGTGGCGCCACTTCAACGATTTATTTGAACGTCACGGCTAATGCGGGCATAACAGGTGTTGGTTCAGGCACTGCTCCAACTATTCGATATGCCGCGCTTGGTACAGGAGTAGTAGATCTTCTTGGCAATTCTATGGCGGGAATGGATGTTCCGCAAAATATCTCCGACGGTGCCTCGCCAGTCATTATTTCGACCGTGCCCACAGCCGGATCAACCGGAGTGGCTGTTACGACCTCATATGTGAGAGTAACTTTTTCCGAGCCAATGAATACCGGGGTGACTTCGCTTTCCATTGGTTCTGGAAGTTGGTTGTCTCCTTCCTGGAGTGACGCCAATAAAACAATTACTCGGTCAAGATTGGCGACCTTGGCTTATGATACAAATGTGACGGTCACGGCAAGCGGGGAAGATACAAACGGGTATTTGGTAACTTCGGGTGTTTCGCCGGCCGTGGCAAATCCTTGGAGTTTCAGAACTGTTACTGATTCGTCTTCGGCTGTTTCGGCTAGCGAGTCATTGGTTTCCGCTTCGCCGACCTCAGTTACGGCTAACGGGTCTTCTGTCTCAGTTATCACTGTGACCGTAAAAAATTCTTCCGGCAGTGTGTTGTCCGGTAGAACCGTGACCTTGTCATCAAATCGCGGTTCAACTGACACGATTGCCATTGTGAACGGAACAACTGATTCAGCGGGCAAGGCCTACTTCCAGGTTCGTTCTAACACGACCGGCAGCGCGGTTTTTACCGCGGTGGCGGACGGTACGACCATCAGCCAAACAGCAACCGTAACTTTCACGTCTGTAACGACGAGTTCGGTCTCTGCTTCAAGATCAAGTATCTATGCCACGCCATCTTCGGTGACTGCGAACAATAGTTCTTATGCCACGGTTTATGTGACCGTGCGCGATGCCTCGGACAATCTTCTCTCTGGAAAAACCGTAACACTTTATTCCAGCCGTGGGGGGACAGATACGATTTCCATTGTCAGCGGTACAACCAACTCTTCTGGTCAGGCAACCTTTCAAGTTAAATCAGGATCGACTGGCACGGCGACTCTAACCGCGGTGGCGGACGGCACGACCATCAGCCAAACAGCAACCGTAACTTTCACGAGTTCATCAACGTCATTAATTTACGGTGATCTGTTTAAGGAGTCCGGGAGCACGGCCGTGTATTATTACGCCGATAACGGGAAGAGATATGTTTTCCCAACCTCAGCGATTTATTTTTCCTGGTATTCTGATTTTTCCACTATCAAAACCGTAAGTCACGGAACAGTGACAGCAGTTCCTTTTGGCGGAAACGTGATTGTAAAACCGGGCGCATACTTGGTTCAATTTGTAAGTATGGATACACCTTTCCGTGTTCTTGATCCCAAAGTTTACGTTTTGACTTCAGGCGGACAACTGAGGTGGGTCACTTCGGCGAGTGTGGCGGCAGCTTTTTATGGGGCCGATTGGGAAAGAAAAATCGTGGCCGTGCCGGAAGTGTATAAAACCAATTACGGCGGGGCGGTAGCTGGAGCAGATGTTAATTCCGTCTCGGATTACAGCAAGGTCTCAGTTGAATCAACCGTGAGGACAATTAGCGACCTGTATTAAATAACGTAATTCAATGAAAATAATCCGTCTTTTCTTTTAAGATCAGGCGGGTTGTTTTTTAAAAGAAAAGTGGTATAATTCTTAAATATGCCCCGTAGTGAAACTTCGGCAATTATCTTTTTGGCGAAGAATAAAAGAGAATTGGCTTTCGCGGCGGGAGCATACAGGTAAATGATTAATATTTAATAAATCGAAGTTCTACTACGGGGTATGCTTAAGAAATTAAATTTAGTGGTCATTTTTAGTTTATTTGCTTTTATTTTAGGGCCGCTTGCGGCAGTTAGCGCGGATTTTGACGTTGCTCAAAACCAGTCGTATAAACCAAACGAAATTTTGGTAAAATTTAAAAATAAACAGCAGGTAGAAAAAATAATGCTTGCCCCGGGCGAGAACGTTTTTGGGGCTGTCTCTCTTTATGAAAATCGGGCTGACGTTGAATTTGCTGAACCGAATTACAAGATGACCGCCGAGACAATTGCCTCAAACGATCCATTTATTTCTAATCAGTGGTATTTGGATAAAGTAAGGGTATGGAGCGGTTGGGAAAAGACCTCGGGCAACAAAGACACTGTTATCGCTATTTTGGATTCCGGAGTGGACATTGACCATCCAGATCTCGCGGACAATATCTGGGTAAATCCCGGTGAAGTAAAAAATGATGGAGTGGACAATGACGGAAATATTTATGTTGATGATGTTAATGGTTGGGATTTTGTCGCGGGAGATAATAATGCTCGGCCGGATTTTAAAGAATGGTGGTTCACAAAAGAAGGAATTGATCACGGAACAATTGTTGCCGGCGTGGCCGCCGCTGTCGGGAACAATTCGCGAGGTATCGCCGGCGTGGCCTGGGAGGCGAAGATTATGCCGATCCGCGTTTTGGATTCTTCCGGCTCGGGCGATGTTTTGACCGTGATTGAAGGAATTGATTACGCCGTGGAAAAAGGTGTTGATGTTATCAATCTAAGTTTTATTGGTTCGGGATTTAGTAAGAGTTTATTTTTATCATTGGAGCGGGCTTACAAGGCCGGGGTAGTGGTCGTCGCCGCAGTAGGAAACAATGGCAACTCGGGGACAAATTTGGATGAGGAACCACTTTATCCGGTTTGTTATTACGGCGGTGACGGAGAGAACGTTGTGATCGGCGTGGCTGCTACCGACAGGGATGATAAGAAGGCGGATTTTTCTAACTACGGAACAAAGTGCGTTGATGTTGCCGCACCGGGCGTTGATATTTGGAGTACGGTTGCTTACAACCCCGGTTTGCCACAATTTACTGAATATTATAGTGGTGGTTGGTCGGGATCGTCAGTGGCCGCGCCGCTTGTTGCCGGAACCGCGGCACTTATAAAGTCATTGAATCCAAATCTTGGCGTGCAAGAAATTAGAAATCTTTTAACCGTTAATGCCGACAGTATTGATCAGTTTAATCCTGATTATATTGGTAAATTAGGAAAAGGAAGATTAAATATTGGTCGAACGGTCGAGGCCGCTTATTTAACAATGGAAAGTTCTCCATTTTCTTTGCGTAAAGGTGATATCCTTGTCGCACCAGCGTCCGTCCTAAAACCAGAAGTAAAGATATTTAAAGAGGACTCATCATTTTTAAAAAGTTTTTTGGTCTATCCGGAAAAATTTTTAGGCGGCGTAAGTTTAGCTTCGGGCGATCTGAACGGTGATGGAACGGGGGAGATTATTACCGGTGCGGGACCGGGCGGCGGGCCGCATGTTAGAATCTTTCGCCAGGACGGCACAGCTGTTGGCGGATTTATGGCTTATTCCACGACTTTCCGCGGAGGAGTGAATGTTGCGGTTGGGGACATTGATGGCGACGGCAAGGCAGATATTATTGTCGTACCGGGTAATGGCATGGAACCATCAGTCAAAATTTTTGACTCAAAAGGAAATTTGAATACGCAATTTTTGGCGTTTGAAAAAGAATATAAAAACGGTCTTCGAGTAGCCGCGGGCGATACTGACGGCGACAAAATTTCTGAAGTCGCCGTTACCAAAATGAGTAATGGCGGCGAAGTAAGAATCTACGGACAATATGTGACTTTAAAACTAAAATTTTCTCCATTTGTAAATTTAGCCGGGGGGGTAACTTTAACCTTGGGCGATCTTGACGGCGATAAGGTGTCGGAAATTATTGTTGGCGCGGGACCGGGCGGCGGGCCACATGTTAAGATATACAACAATAAAGGATTTATGCGCAAAGAATTTTTCGCTTTCGGACAAGATTTTAGAGGGGGGATTAATGTTGGAGTAATTAGATAGCGGGTAATTGGAAATTAGTAATTGGTAATTAATTGTTTAAAAAATAATTTATGGCAAATCTCGAAAAAAAGAATGTTCTAGTAACGGGCGGAGCCGGTTTTATTGGCTCGCATCTTTGCGAAAAATTAATCAAAACATGTCGGGTAATTTGTCTTGATGATTTTTCTACGAGCGCGGTCGCGAATATTGATTTTCTTCTGCAACATCCTGATTTTGTCTTCATTAAACACGATATTTCTTCGCCGATCGATCTTGAAAGTATGCCGGAATTGGAACGTTTTAAAGTTAAATTTCAGGGGGTTGCCGAGATTTATAATTTGGCCTGCCCAACGTCAGCCAAGGATTTTGATAAATTTAAAATGGCAACACTCGCCGCGAATTCTGTCGGCATGAAAAATGTTTTGGATTTAGCCGTCAAATATAAGGCAAAAGTCGTGCACACTTCTTCTTCTGTAGTTTACGGACCACGCAGTGATAACAAAGAATTTTTACGCGAAGATGATTTGGGTTGCGTTAACCACCTAACGCCGCGCGGCTCCTATGACGAAGGAAAAAGATTTTCTGAAACAATGATCAATACTTATCGGGAGGCGCATGGTCTTGATGCAAAAATCGCGAGAATTTTCCGTACTTATGGTCCGCGGGAAAGATTGTTTGACGGAGAAATGGTTCCTGATTTTATCATTGATGCCCTGGACAATAAAGATCTGATTATTTATGGAGATGAAAGTTTTTCTACGTCGCTTTGCTACGTTGATGATGTTGTTTCCGGCCTCATAAAACTTATGGCTGCGCCAGCCGACATTGGACCGGTTAATTTGGGGAGTAATGAGGATTTGAAATTAATAGACGTGGCGGAAAAAATTATCGCCATGACCGGGTCTGAATCAAAAATAATTTTTGAAAAACCGCTACTTTTTATGACCCCGCTTGGTTTGCCGGAAGTGAGCAAGGCGAGAGAATTTTTGGGATGGGTGCCGCTTGTTCGTTTGGAAGACGGCCTGAAAAAAGCGATTGATTATACCCAGGCGTATAAACCACTTCTTCGGCAGCAGGGGATGGTTGATGAGAGATAAAAAAATTGAGTAATTAAGTAATTTTTGGTTGATATGAAAACAGTCGCGGTGATTCCCGCTTACAACGAAGAAAGAACTATTGCCGACGTCGTGATGGAAGTGCAAAAGTATGTTACAGAAGTTATAGTGGTTGATGATGGTTCGGCAGATCACACGATAGAGCACGCAAAAAGAGCGGGCGCAATTGTGTATTCCCATTTTCTAAATCGCGGCCAGGGGGCGGCGCTTGAAACGGGAAAAAAAATCGCACTTTTACGCCAGGCAGATATCATTGTGACTTACGACGCAGATGGGCAATTTGTTGCCCAAGAGATTGCCAACATGATTCAGCCAGTCGCGGAAGGTCGGGCCGACGTTGTTTTGGGAGCGCGTTTTTTGAAGTCCGAAATACCGCCGGTTAAAAAGTTTTTTTTGAGGGGGGCGACAATTTTCACCAGAATGACTTCAGGATTAAAGTTATCGGACACTCATAACGGTTTCAGGGCTTTCTCGCGCGAGGCGGCAGAAAAAATTACAATCGAACAAAACCGCATGGCGCACGCTTCGGAAATTTTGGAAAAAATTGGCCGGCATAGTTTACGCTACGAGGAGGTTCCAGTAACAGTTAAATATTTTTCACCAGAAATTCGCCGCGGTCAGC
>JBAZQN010000023.1 GCA_041645165.1 Patescibacteria group bacterium
CGAGGAGATGAAAAAAGCAAAGGCCGCCTTATTTGAGAAATTGAACAATTTTTAAGGTCGCTTAATTGAAAAATCACGGTATCGGTGACTCCCCTATTGAGGTATCATTATTTGACTGGAAAATACTCCCCGTTACCATAGGCTTATCCAAAATAGAGCTTACTCTAACGTAACTGGTAACGGGGTAAAGACGGCTTATTACAATAGAAAACGCCATAAATACAAAAAACAGCGAGAACGCCGTTTTTGTCCATTTATTTCTTATAAATTAAGCCTCTCAAGCGCATTCGCTCTCTGTAGCGTCGCAGCTCGTCTGCGACATAGTGGGTGGCAGATAAACTGCCACGCTACAATGAGATCCGTTGAAAGCAGGCTAGCTGCTATCCTCCTCTACGCTGACCTTGGGCGGAAAGATTGTCGTGCCAGAGGCAGATCAGCCTTTGGCTGAAAATTCCGATACGAAAATTTATTCTGTAACGACGGTAATGTTGGGTTCACGCGAATAGTGAGGAAAAAGCATATGAAAACGTTTTGCACGATGACAGCGCGGTATCGCGTTATGGATGGTATCCTTTGCGCAATCAGCTAAGGAACACGCAGGAATCTGCATACTCCATGCAATCGCATTTGCTATCGCGTGTACCCCACGGACTCCAGAAAAAGACTCCCCTCCTCGCACTACGCACACGCCCGCGAGATCTTTTAATCGGTATCTCTTTTCATGAAGGGTTTTGACAATTCTTGCCAAAACCAGTTCAATTGATTTTCTTCTTCTTTCAACAACGTAAGAGATTACCTTCTTGCCGTCCGGACGCACGACTATAAATCTCAACGACCCCGCCACGGTGCCAGGATCGAGAATAAGGAATAGTTTGTGAGTTTGTGAACTTTGACCCTGCACCAGAAGCTCCGCTTCGGTATGGGGAATGGTTTTGAGTTTCATGTTTAAAGCCAATTTTTTTTCCGAAAATACCGGATCATAACTAATGCCACGGTTACCATTAATCCCAATGCCCAGGGGTAACCCCAAGGGCGGGAGAGTTCGGGCATGAAACGGAAATTCATGCCATAAATGCCCGCAATCAGGGAAAGCGGCAGGAGTATCGTCGTAATGATCGTGAGCACCTTCATGATCTCGTTCATGCGATTGGAAAGAGATGAAAGGTATGCATCAAGGGCTCCAGAAAGAAGATCTCTGAACGATTCCGCGAGATCATAAATGCGGTAAATGTGGTCATAGAGGTCCCTATAGTAGACGAGCGAGGTTTTTGCCACTATCGGGAACTCTGCGCGCGTGAAACGGTTGAGGATCTCCCGTTGAGGTCCTATCACTTTTTTCAGGTGCAGCACTTCCCTTTTGAGCGAAAAAATGCCGTTCACGGTATTCCGCGAAGGGTTGACGACGATAGAATCTTCCAATTCATCAATGCGGGTTTCTATTTTATCTAATACTGGAAAATAATTATCTATAATGTCGTCAAGGATAAGATAAAGTAGGAAATCCGGGCCGCGCGAAAAAAGCTCCGGCCGCTTCTCAAGCTGTCCCTGCACCTCTGCAATATGAGGAAGACGGCTTTTGTGGAACGTCACGAGAAAATTGCTCCCCAAGAAAAACTCCACTTCCTTCGTGGTGAAACGCTTCTCTGACGTGCGGGGTTCATGGAAGATGATAAAAAGGTAGTCGCCATAATCATCTGCTTTCGGATGATTGATCTCATCCCAGCAATCCTCGATCGCTAAGGGGTGAAAATGAAAAAAAGAGGATAAAAATTCTCCCTCTTTTTTTGTTGGCTCTTCCATATCCAGCCAAAACAATGCGCTTCCCAGTGAAGGTAAATCTTTTTCATCGGCGATTGGCCTTACTTTCAATACCTTATTTTCAATGGTCGTAAGAGTTAACATAGACATCGAGAATGGGTGGCAGATAAACTGCCACGCTACCATGATTTGATTTTTATGTAGCGTCGCAGCTTGTCTGCGACAAAAGGCTGATAAAATTTACTCAAGCCGGTCCACGAGCACCATCCGTTCCCCTTCGAGCACTCGGTAAAGGAATTTGTCCGTCATGGCGCGGCGCATTTTAAATTCATGGGTGGACATGATGGTGTAGCGCACCTCTTCCCCGAAACTCTTTTTGAGCTGCCGGATCAAGGCGATAAGCTTTTTCCGGTGCACCGTGCCCACGATAAGTAGATCGGTGGGCGCATCAGCATCGCCCACAAAAAAGCCGGTGAGCATGATAAGCCTCACATTTCCCAATTTCCCTATCGCTTCAGTAAGCGACCGGCCTGCCAATAATTGGGATTTGAAAATGAGGCTTTTGAGCTCATGAAAAAGGACAAATTCAGGGTTTGCCTGATAATATTTCCGCAAATCTGCCGCCAACTTCTTTTTTTGCTTTCTCTTATTTTTGGGGCGCGCGCGCGCCGGTTCGTGTGCTGCATCTTCCTCCTTAGGCTCTCGTTGAATCACCACGCCTAACCGTATGAGGTTCGCTATTTCTCGTCGCACGGAATTGATGCGCTCGCCAATCGCCCGCGTAAGTTCGCGCACAAAGAAAAGCTGGGTAGGCTGGGCGAGGAATATTTTCAGCAGTTTTATTCTCGTTCTTGAACCAAAGAGTTGTTCTAGCATGGGTTTAAGGGCGCTTAAAAAAATAACCTTACCAATATAATCCTCATTTTACTGCTATAGTACGGCTCAATACCCTTATTACAACAAAAAGTGATGAATATGTTATTTTTTTACGGCGCCTAAGGATAATAATGAGCTATCCATAAGCATTATACCTTCCTTTGCCCCCAGAGACGAGTACCGTTACCAAAAAGTTACTTCACAATCTTCACCTACATAACCCAATAAACACCGCTTATATGAAATATGCTACTTGTAAGAATTAAATGGTAACGGCACGAGCTGTGGATATCTCTTGCCCACAATCGAGTAAATTGTCATAATTAAGGGTAACCGCCAACCTATACACAAACCATGATCATAACAGACTCGTTCACCCTTACCTTAGGTGAGCCAAAATCCTACGCGAGCACCTCCGTGCCGAATCCGGGCACGATAAGCCGCCATCCCTGGTCGCTCCTTATTTTTGTGGAAATTGACTCTATTGAGCGGAAAAGCGAGGCAATTCTTGCGGGGATCGTCAGCGATATCCACGCGCGGTATGAAACAAGCCAGGCAGAAAACGGGGAAGCCGCGCTCATGGAGGTATGCCGGCGGTTCAATGAAGACGCCCTCTCCCTCACGAGAAAAACCCATGCGTGGTTTAAAAAGCTCCATATCGCGCTTGCGGTCATCGATGGCGCCACCCTTTCGCTTGCGACCTTTGGCACGGTACGGGCTTTCCTCAATCACCATACGCGCATCACGGACATCCTTAAATCCGCCCAACAAGACCAAGAGCCTCCTACAGGCGCTTTTAAGGTATTCCCCTCGCTTATCCAGGGCGCTATGGAACCGGGCGATAAATTATTCATTAGCTGCCGCCATCTCTTCGACTATTTCACTATTGATAAAATCCGTACGTTTCTGAATGAAGAACACCCGCAGGAGCTCATCCCGCATCTCAAACGACTCCTTAAAGGGCTGCCGGGGAGCGTTGCCGTGGCAGCGCTTGCGGCAGAATCCATGCCACCCCCCGTTCCATCACTTTCCGAAGATAGAGAGCCTGACTCGAATCAGTCAATGTCTGAACTCAACACGCTTGCCTCACGCACCTCTGACCTGCTTACCGGCTCCCGGTTTCAACAGCTGCGCCACATTATCTCATCGTTCTCGCGGCGCCATAATGCAAATCAAACCCCACGACCGCCGAAAAGGATTACAGCGAACCTTAAAAAAATATTCGTCTCAAGCAGTGTAAGTATTCGCCTACAGCGCGCATTTGCCTCTCTCGCGCACGCTTCTTCCCTTAGGATCAATGCATTTATCCGCCTCATTTTCCCCAAACTGCGCGCTAAGGAGACCGCGCCATTTGCTGCTGCGCCCGCCACACAGGCGCCTCTCCCTTCCTGGCGCAGGACGCTACAGAACGCCCACGCACGGTTCCGCAAACTGCCCCGCTCAAGCCAATACCTTT
This sequence comes from Patescibacteria group bacterium, assembly GCA_041645165.1. Taxonomy (NCBI): domain Bacteria; species Patescibacteria group bacterium. Next base: position 4,091 of record JBAZQN010000023.1, read on the forward strand.
TCATAAGCTCGCTCCTCTTAGGGATCCTCTTTATTGAAAGTGTCGTCTCAATTACCAACCAGAAAATACGCATGCGAGAAAATACGGACTATGAAACGAAAATTTCTTTTATTGAACAAAAAGAAAACGAGACCGAAGCCACTTTAATTTACGGCGATGAGGAAAAAGCGCGTATTTCCCTTAAAGCAGCACTCGATACGCTCGCGAGCCTGCCTCAAAAAACCTCAGACCAAAAACAGCGGTACCAGACGCTTTCTACCCGCCTCGAAACGAGCCGCCTGAAAGTATTCCACATCCGCATGATTGATTCACCAGAGGTTCTCATCGATCTTTCACAGTATGCAAATGCGCAGGAACAGGTCATTCCCGGCGGACTCATCGGACCGGCGGGCAATACCCTTTATTCCTTCAATACCGAAACAGTTACCGTATATCTCATACAGCCTTCCAAGCAGAGCGTCACGGTCGCCTCCCCTTCAACTGACGCCCCCGCCCGGCTTACCCGCGGCACCATCGTACCCAGCTCCTCGCTACTCTATTTTATCTCATCTTTAGGATTTGGCCGATACGATGCTTCTGCAAGCAAGCTCACCTATGTGAAACAAAATGAGGATATGGCCAACATGGTTGACATTGCCGCATACGGCCAGCGCATTTATACCCTCAATCGCGCGACCGGATCACTGCTAAAATTTGATCTCACCGCAAACGGGATAAATCCCGGGGAAGAGTGGCTTAAAAGTGGCATCACCCTGCCGGGCGCGGTGGCGCTCACTATCGACGGCTCAATCTACGTAGCGGACGCGCAAGGCCGCATCAGGAAATTCACGAACGGCATAGAGGCGCCGTTTACGGTGGCGACCCTCGATCCTCCGCTCCATGCGCCTTCCCGACTCGCCTCCGATACGCAATACCTCTATATCCTCGATCCTACGGAGCGGCGCGTGGTGATCCTTGAAAAAGATGGGGGCTTATTGGAACAAATCACTTCACCCCTCTTTGACCGGCTGGTGGATCTCGCGCCGGATGCGCGGCAAAAACGCCTCTATCTGTTAAACGGCACCACCATATACACCGTGCCGCTGCCATAAATATTTAACAATAAAAAACCGCCCCGCAATGCGGGGCTGTTTTATTCCAGTCTCTTTTTTAACACAGGAATAATATTCAAACGTTCCTTCCTCGAACGAGGATTGCTCTTGCGCAACCCTCCATACTCAACTCCTTCAGCATCTTCAGTGAGGATCACCCGAAAAAAAATGTCTCTGAATTCTCCTGTAGTGAAGTCTCACCAATTTCCGCCCGAGGACTGTCTGAGGCAACTGCCGCCGCGGCCTCTGCAGCCGCCGTTGAAGAGCGGCGGTGGTGGTGTCCCGACCGCGTCGGGACAGCCGAGTTCCGCAGAAGGAAATTGTGTGAGGCTGAACGGATTTTTGTCTGCGGGCAGTCCGAACGCCCCGCGTGTTGCGCAACGAGTGATCCGAGTGATTATTTCAAATTCACCTTCGCGCCTGCTTCTTCGAGCTTCTTCTTCATTTCTTCCGCTTCTTGCTTTGTCGCGCCTTCTTTAAGAACCTTTGGCGCGCCGTCAACAAGGTCCTTTGCGTCTTTCAGGCCCTTGCCGGTCACTTCCCTCACCGCCTTGATGACTGAAATTTTATTCGGGCCTGCTTCCGCGAGTTCAACATTGAAAGAAGTCTTCTCCTCTCCTGCCTCTCCTGCGCTTGCGGCGGCGCCATTTGCAGGTGCAGCCACTGCGACCGGCGCGGCTGCGGAAACGCCGAATTTTACCTCAAGCACCTTCACGAGCTCCGCGAGATCCAAGACTGAGAGTTTTTCGATGGATTCTACAAGCGCCTTAAACTTGTCTGGCACTTCTACCGGGGATTGTTCATTGCTCATAATATAAATCATTAATAATGAATACGCTTAACCAACGACGTGATAGATGAATTATTGTTTGGTTTTTTGGTACGCGCCCAAAACCTGCACGAGCCCACGCATATTCCCTTGCAAAACATTCATCATCCCTGAAAGCGGCGCGCGCACGGATCCCACCACGCGGACAAAGAGCTCTTCACGGCTGGGAACGGTAGAAAGGGCAATCACCTGATCGCGCGACAGAGCATGCACGCTCCCATTCTCGTTCATGAACCCTTCATGAAGTAGAAACTTTGGGTGAGTCTTTGCGAACTTTGCGATCGCTTTTATGGGATTCACCGCATCCCCTTTTGCCACCATTAGCACGATAGTCCCCCGCAAATTCTCGAGAAAATCCGCAGACAGCTTGAGTTCTTTGAGCGCGAGCTGCAGTAGATTTTTCTTCACCACATGATAGATCGCGCCAAGCGCTTTGAGTTCATTGCGCACTTTACGTTCATCTTTTACCTTGATCTGCGTGAGCGATGACACGACCGCGGACTGCATGCCTTTAAGAAGCTCGACCAGCAGTACTACTTCATCTTTTTTTTGCTGTTTGCTCTTGGGCATAAAATAATTCTCCAAGATATGACTAAACGGTATTCCTATAAAAAAACGACCTTTATTTTAAGAAGGCCGTCAACACTTATCGCAGTTTGGTGGCCTCGGGAAGGCTTATGTGGTTTTGAGAGCAAATATGCTCTAGAAACCATTGCTTCCTGTCTCTGGCGCTTCTTGTAAGTACCACCATAGCAAAAAAAGGGAAGATTCGTCAAGTGTAAGTCACTTTACCTCAACTTTACATCTTTTCTGTCATACCCTATGCTGGTACCATACTATTGTCCAATTTTGCACACTTTAATGGAAAATCATTTAATACGCAAAGGAATAATACCTATGTGGTGGAAATTTATCACTTTTGTATTCGCCCTTTTTCTCCCTTTCACGCTGCACGCACAAACAACAAACGCGCCTATAAACGTCTATTTCTTCTGGGCGGAAGGTTGCCCGCATTGTGCGGATGAAAAATCATTTTTAGAAACCCTCGCACAAGAAAATAAAAAAATAAATGTCATCCGCTACGAAGTGAGCAGAAATAAAAATAATGCAGAGCTTCTACAGAAGGTGGGAGAATATCTTCATGCTGATGCCACCCGCGTACCTTTCACGATGATAGGGACGAGCTATGTCATTGGATGGCTGGATGTAGAAACCACTGGCAGCCAGATACGGGCTATGGCGGAAACATGCGCTGTATCGCCGTGTGAAGATGTTGTGGGAAACATACTTTCCTCACGCTCAACTGAGCAACCACCCACGGTTAACTATGCGTCACAACCTCTTCCTGAAAAGATTACAGTGCCACTCTTGGGATCTATTCCTTTAAAAAACCTTTCCCTGCCTGCACTCACCATACTATTCGGCGCGCTGGACGGATTTAATCCCTGCGCAATGTGGGTGCTTATTTTTCTGATAAGCCTCCTGCTGGGAATGCAGGAAAGGCTAAGGATGTGGGTGCTTGGCGGCGCCTTTCTCATGGTATCGGGTGCAGTCTATTTTCTCTTCATGGCAGCATGGCTCAACGCCCTCCTTTTCTTTGGGTTCGTGAGCTGGGTGCGCCTGGGGATCGCGGCGGTCGCGCTCGCCGCGGGCGGATACAATCTCAAAGAGTATTTCTTGAATCCCGCGCAGGTCTGCAAGGTCACGAGGAGCGATAAGCGGAAAAATATTTTTGAACGGCTGAAACGGATTTCCCTGCAAAAAAAATTCGCGGTGGCCTTGTTGGGCATCATCGCGCTCGCGTTTGCTGTAAATTTTGTTGAACTTATCTGCTCTGCGGGTTTCCCTGCGGTATACACGAAAATCCTTACCCTCTCCTCGCTTCCCCGCTGGCAGTATTATGCCTACCTCTTGCTCTATATTTTTTTCTTCATGCTGGATGACCTCATCGTTTTTATTGCAGCCATGATCACGCTCCAAGTCACCGGCATCACCGCCAAATACACACGCCTCTCTCGTCTCGTGGGCGGAGCGCTTATGTTCGTTATTGGCGTCCTTCTTGTCTTCCGCCCCGGCTGGCTAATGTTCGGATAGTCCCCCAAAGATGATAATGGAATTCAACTGCGAGGGCATGCCGCGATTTCGCCGTGAGGATTGTTTGAGCCAGCGGTCAAACCGGCACTGCCACTGTCTGCTAGGTTTGACCGCGGCTCCGACGTCACGTCGGAGGGCGAGTTCCGCAACAAGAAATCGCGGCTGACCGAGCAGGTTGGCTTATATCGTTGATACCTAAAGATATCCTTTAAACACGGTATCCAATACATACGTTGCCGCAACGCCAAAGGCTACGCCTGCCACGACTTCGGAAAACGTATGGCCGTAGATATCCCACAATTCCTCATTGTGGGTTATTTTTGCGATTACCTTGCTTAACACTTCTTGCCAATGTTTCTGGGTTAATTCATATTGCTCCTTCGCTTCGATCAGGTTGTACATCACGATGAGCGCCACCACGACGGAAAAGCCAAACAAAGGCCCGAACCCCTCATATCTGCCAATAAGATACACGGAAGAGGTAATACAAGCGGAATGGGTGCTCGGGATGCCGCCTGCCCAGCTGAATACCCACCCCACCAGCTGCCAGGTAACACGCTTGCCTTTTAACACTCTCACGACAAGCTTCGCAGAAGAGCTTAAAAACAAGACAATGAGAGGGATGAGAATGAATTTCATAAGCTTTTTAATGGAAACCGTGCGCGTAATCGCCGAGCTTTTTCCCGTAATAAGCATACCAAATGTCTGCATGGATCCGCCGTCCGTCATTCATGCGCACCAGAAGATGCTGGTGAATCGAAATATACCAGATGAAAGAGATTTTGAGCGTAAGATCTTCGTCTCTAAACCACCCGCTTTTCACGAGCAATATCCGCAGAAGATAATTCATGAGGTGGCAATGGAGGAAACCACTCCGCGCCCAGAGCTTCTCCAGATCGGTTTCGAACACCCTCCAAATCTTCGTATAGGTTTTAAATTTATAACCTCGGTATTTAGAAGTCAATACTTCAAATGCCTTACTAAGGCATTCATCCTGGCTGCGGCAAGTCTTTAGCTCTTCAACAACTTTTGCCATTCCTTCGGGCAGCAATTCAGGAATCGGTTCTTTTTTAAACAAATTCGGGATCATAATAATCTACTTACTGCTTAAAAAATTCATAATTAATTTTACCATCACTTCTTTCTATTCCGGTATACTCAATGAATATAATTTCACTTTACACAAAACTTCTTCACTAATCCCGCGTCGCCGATCCAAATTTCTTTTTCCTCGCACTTTGGCGTTGTGCTCGGACAATCAGGGTCGCTCTGACATAATTTATGACATTGTAAATCTCCCAATTGCGGTCCACAATCTTCACCATCAGCGGTCAATTCACCACACAAACGGGAATTGTAGCACACTTCACCGGACTGGCATTTGTCATCGCCAAAACAACTAGCGTCTGCCTGCTTATCTAAAAATTTAAAAGTGGAAAGAATTTGGTTGAATTCGCTATCTGTGTCAACCTTTCCAGCGGCTTGGAAATCAATGACAAAATTATCATTATAGAAAAAATGATGATAAATCCCGTCTATCATGCCGGGTTCGTGAACCTTAAAAATTTTATAGTTATTAATATAGGTATAACTATACTGATAATCACCGACCGAATTTTTTATCCCTTCAGCCAAGCTACTATAATTGCCGAAACCCACAACGTTTTGCGCGAATTTCTCAATATCAGAATTATCAAACTTTGATGGCCTGACGCGAACTTTTGGCTGCGCTTCCCACAACGACTTGTCTTCCAGCCTTTCCCATAATTTTATCGTTGAATTATCTGCTTCAAAAAACCAACTTTTCGGATACTCAAAACTAAACCCATATTCCTCATTCCTGTAAGTTTCCCGATCAGCAGTAGACTTATGCGAAATCGCAGGCGCTTGCGCCATTTTATCCGTCTCATTAATAGTTTTCTGGTAAGTCCAGACCACCCAGCCGATTAAAACAATTACTGCGAGTACCGATAAAACAGCCCATAAAATCTTTTTCAGTTGTTGTCGAGGCTCAATAACCGGCGGATTTATGTTGACCTTATTGAAAATTTCCTTGGGAGGTGTTCTGTCCATAATTTTTAATCTGATATTAACTCTTTAAAAAATTCATTATCAATTTACCATCATTTCTTAAGCTGTTGCATTTTTTGCAATAACTGATTTCAAGGAAATGTACAATTTTTGCACATACTGGAACTTAACATTGTTCCAAAATGGAACTAACTTGTCTTGAACTATTTCTATTTTGGAAACAATTGATTATTTTTCTTTGCCATAATTCATTAAAATTATAACTAGCCAAACATCCTTTGCAAAAAATTTTTCTTTCGCCAAAAAACCAACCTTTCTTCTAAAATATTATGCTCATAAACAATAAAATAGTACAAACTGGCCAAAACCGCATGCGAGGCGCCTAATAATAAGATATTGGGACTCGTGAGAAACAAAATGCTCCACACCATGCCGCTCAATAAAGTCAGGAAGCCAAATTTGATGCCTTTGGCGTCCCAACCCCAATGAAATGAGGAATAATAGACACTAGAGAAAATAACCACCAGGGTTTGGTTATCAAACAGCTCATTAAGCGAGGAAGTAAAAATGCTTTGGAAAAAAAGTTGCTGCAAAATGCCAAACACGAGATAGGAACTCATCAAAGAAAGAAGCCACTTGCCAACCTTAAACTTCCTTGCCCTAAAACGCATGGCAATTAAAATTAAGGCACCTAAAAGAGTAAAAATAATTATCGGTAACAAGGTATCTAAATAATTATCTAATCTCAAACCAAGAGAAGCGAAGTCTGCGCCGCTGATTAATTTTAAAACAAACAAAATTATAACCAACAGCCCCAGTGCGCCGCCACGCCAAGACAAATAATCTTTCGTCTTTTTGAAAATAAAAAAAACAACCAATGCCACAAGAATAATTATTAGATTTAAAAATTCAGTCATAAGTATTTCAAAAATAAAAAAGCGCGAATCTCTTTACTCCCTAACTCTCCTTAATTCATCTTTAAGTAATCTCAATGTTTCCGCTTTCAAAATTTTTCTCACTCTGCTGAATTCAGTGGACGGCAGGAGAAAATTTAAATCTTCATCAATGTATTTCTGTTTTACTTCCTTTTCTATAAAATCAATCAGCTTGCTAAAAAATTTTTCAAGACTCAATTTCTGACGCTCTTTAATCACTGCCGCCTCATAGGAAAATCCATTCATCAAAAACCAATGAATGTCATAAATATCCCGGCCAGCAATTGAGCCAGTTTTTGCAAACCGATCCAACGGTGTCACTAATTTATTAGCCACCATTGTTTCTTGTGTTTGGCATAAAATTACTCTGTCTATCTCGTCTAATTTTACTGGCTCATATTGATTGCTTTTCGGCGGAGGTAAAAACGCATCCAATTTAATGGTATTACGACTGCTATCGCGCGTTTCATACTTCAAAAAATATTGCACACCGCGCTGACTTTTGTCTTTGACCGCAAGCCCTAAATCATCAGCAATCTTTTCAATTTCTTGTCTTATTTTTATTACTTCGTCTTTGCGACCGATGAAATCAAAATCCAAATCAATAGAAAAACGATTCAGCCAACCGCGCATAGTAGCGCAACTGCCGCCCTTGAAAGCCATTTTGGCCACCACAAAATTGTTGTCCGCGAGCGCGGAAAGCAACCTGAAAAGCCAAGCCCGATGGATTGTGTCTTCTCTTTTAGGCAAAATCATAAAAAATTTTTCTTAACTCATTAACTTTTCTAAAGTTAATCAATTTTTTATTGTCAAAATGAAATTTAGGATTGAAGTAAAGCATATCAGCCGCGGCTCGTTCCAAACTTGCCTGCCTAATGCCGTTTATTTCAATTATGCCAGCGGTGTTATGTAAAAATTTGTCATTCAATTTGCGGCAAATAAAGTCATGCCCAGCGACTTTAAATTTTAACGATTTCTCACCAACGAGCGTCACTGATAAGCTTAACTGATTAACAACTCCTGTTTTTGACAAAATACTTTCTGTGCTGACATAGCAAAATCCATGCAAAGCTTTAATGCCCAACAGCCAGGGATCAATTGCTGAAATTGGTAAAAGAGAATACATGCCTTTCTGAATACTATAAAGCGAGCCGTTTTTTACCAGCCGTTTAATAGTGGTATAAAGCGTGTTTTTATTATAAATACCCCACAAAACCATGAGGTCCTGGGTATGAAAAATTGTCTCTTTTTGTCTTGCTAAAATTGCTATTTTGTCCGTTCTTTCTTTCCGCGGCATAATAAATTGGTCATTATTTATCCTGTACATATATGTACAGGATAACATATCGGCTAATTTTGTCAAAATTCTTAGGGCGTTATTCTTAGGACTTACACATTTGAGTAAAATTAAGCCTTTTTGTCAGGCTGAGCTTGTCGAAGCCTGGATAAAATGCGGCTTTTTTCAAAAAAATATCCTTCGACAGACTCAGGATGACACGAAACGCGTAAGTCCTAATTCTGTTAATTAATCTTGGGAACGGAATTGTTTCCCTCACATGTTGCAGTCCGCACACCCAGGCCACAATGCGCTCAAGGCCGAAACCAACGCCGTGGTACAGGACTGACCGAATTTACATATGCCAAACCAAAGAGTTCGTGTACGCGCTCAATCATTGCTCGTTTTTTGAAATTAAAAAGAAAATTATTTCATTGAATGAATTCCCAATAATCATTCCATGACTCGCAATGAGGATCAGCCATATCGATAAGGCCATCCCTGTCATTATCCATCCCGTCTTCACATTGAAACGGCTCAACCTCGCTAGGATGATGAGGGTTGTATAAGCCATTTTCCATGCAGCTATAATCTAGCGCGTCTTTATAACCATTCTCGTCTATTATGTTGTCATTATCAATACCATCATTGCATTGAGTCAACTTCTTCGAATTAGTAATTCTAATCATAGCATTCTCGGCTGTAACTTTCTCCACCTTAATTCCAATACCAGAATCTGCTATTATGTAATTCCGCCCTATCTCTAAAATTGATTCTGATTTGGAAAAATCTGTCAAGAAATATTCTATCCACGGCATGCCACCTTCCCTGGCATGCGCCACTACTCCGGCAGGAGGATTGCCTGAATCAGAACTTTCAGGTGTTCTGTATTCTAAAAAGATTTCCCAAGCCATATTTGGCATGGGTACTTTAATCGCCTTGATGCCTGTCGTGCTGCTCTCCAAAGGAGTCAATGAATAAACGCCTTCATTGGCAGTTATAATATCTTTTTTATCTAGCCAACTAGCAATTTCTTTATTAATTGCGGAGTAATGCACTATATGACTGGCAAAACCCATCACATCATAAGGATCTTCAAACAATTGCCTCTTTTCGCAGGAATTGCTTAGCAGACTATAATCCGTATTATTGTCCTTACAGCTTAAGCTACTAATGTGACCAATTTTGCTTCCTAATGTATGTCCGGTCTCATGATAAAGGGTAAATTCACCCATTTGTGCGACAATTCTGACCACAGGTAACGTAATATTACCCTCTTGCGTTGATAATGTGTAAAAACCACCCTCGTGGGTTAAACTGCAATTAAGACTGTTGTGAATTATAATAAGCCTATCATAATTCCTGAAATCAATATCATTATCTGCCGCGCTCACCGCTCGCTGCATTATCTCTTTAACCTGTTGTCCGTATTCTGGTATGCTGCATATCCCGCCCGCAATAGTATAAGGCCCTGCTATCTTGCCGCTTATCCACATTTTTCCATACGAATTTTCCGTAAGATATTTGTTTAACTTATTGAAAACTAAATCTTGAATTTCTGCTGTTGGTTGAAGATTGTCATATCCATCACTCATTTTCGCAAGAATCACCAAGGTTCTTTCCTCTCCAATATTTGGAACTTTAACTAAACAATTTGAACTACAGCACCTAAAAGAATCACCGGCATTAAGATAAGTGCTTGCGCAAATTTCATTATTCATACATATATGGCCATTTAAACTTTCACAGAATGGAAAAACGCACGCTCCGTCTTTGCAAATTTTTTCTTTAGGACACTTAATAGTGGTAACGGCGCACTTGTCTTTTTTTGAATCACAGTAATATTCTCTGACTTTTTGACTTTCGGAAACTGGCTTAAGTTTATCATCTACACAATAATCCGTTGTCTTGCCTTTATTGTCTTGGCAAGTGCCTTTTAATTCAAAGATTTTTCCTCCGTCAGAATCAGAGCATTTAATTTTTGCGCTGGCAGCCTGACTTTCTGAGATCTTATCTGTAGATATGCTCCATGCCAAAGATGTGGCAAAACCCGCCGCGAAAACTATAATTAATAATGCCTTCCAAATTTTAACTTTTTTGTTAGCGACTAAACTTAACCTCCTAATCAAATTCGCCCTCGATTCTTCAACTATAACATCGGCCTTACGTTTGTTTTGATTGTTATTAGAATCATCTTTTTTTGAATACATATTGTTTAAAATTAATTAAATAATAATTGGTTACAATTTTGCATTTTGACTTTTGAATTTTATAAATTATTTTACGGCGTAATTCTGTTAATTAATCTTGGGAAGGGTATGGTTTCCATCACCCCGTCATCCGACGGGGCAAGCATGCTGCAATCCTCACTCACGGAGTTATTCTATTGATTAAACGCGGGAATGGAATGGTTTCGCGCACATGAGTTAACCCGCACACCCAAGCCACAATGCGCTCTAAACCGAAACCAAAGCCGGAGTGCGGGACGCTCCCAAATTTGCGCAAATCAAGATACCACTGAAACGCGTCCATGGGCAAATTATGTTCTTTAATGCGTTTTACTAATTCATCATAATTGTCCTCCCTTTGCGAACCGCCGATGATTTCGCCATAACCTTCGGGCGCGAACAAATCATTGTTCAGGGCAAATTTGCCGCTTGGGTCGCGCTTCATATAAAACGCCTTGACTTCAGCCGGATAATTTTCCACGAACAATGGTTTGTCGTAAAGTTTGGTTAAAATAGTTTCA
>JBAZQN010000024.1 GCA_041645165.1 Patescibacteria group bacterium
TGAGGTATTCCCCCAGATAGCGGGAGAAGATTTCATTCTTGGTTGCCATAGTCATAGACGGCTACGGTAACCCAATTCTGATCTATCCGCTATTCTCTTGGTAACAGTTATTGTGAGCTATAACGATCACTCTCATTTTTTCAACTTACCTGCTATAATGAGAATTAAAAACGTCCGCATTAGCTACGATCGTACTATGTACGGACGTTTTTTTAATCGACTGTTTTTACGCCATAATTCTTACTTACTCTCTCTGATTATCTGCTACTATGGTACTCCAATGATTGGCACTTCTATTCCACCAATATACAGTTTCAGCGATGCCAAAAAAGAGAGAGACATAAAACAGATCCCCGAAAAGCGTATTTCGGAAAAAGGGCAAACCCATCCAGTAGCTCAAGAAGAGACCGTCCAGTGTTTTGGGGTAGAGTGTACCCCACGCCCACACTGCCCAGTTGGTGATCAGGAAAAAGAAAGTCGAGCCGAAAAATGCAACGCCACCAACACGCAGCCACCAACCGTGAAATCGTTTTTTTTTATTACTGGATCCCCGATCCTGGTCGGGGATGACACTGCGGAAGCGCCTCAACCAGATTCCAAAAATCCCCACAAGTACAAAACTCCCATACACTGACGCCATGATTAATGAATGATAAAAGCCGATCAGAATGTCAGAAAGAAACATGGCCGCTAAGGGCACCCAGAGCGAGTCGCGTTTTTTCAAATAGACCGCGCCAAAGAGTGCCAATGCCGCGATGGGAGTAAAATTCGGAGCATGAGGCAAGAGCCTGGCCACGGCACCCAACAACACGAGAAAATAGGGAAAGAATTTCATTACCGTGACTGCATTTTTCATAAATCCAAATTTCAAATATCAAATCAATGCCCAATGTCCAAATCTCAATGCCCAATTAATACTCAATTACCCAAATGACCAATTATGATATTGGGAATTTGGATTTGGGATTTTATTGGTCATTGGTCATTGGAAATTGGTGCTTCTCATTACAGTCCTTCTTTCTCCTCCTCATACTTCCACTCTATCACATCGCCGGGCTTGACCATATACTTGTCTGCGGCAATCGTTCCTGTCGTGCCATTCAGGTAATAGATCCACCAGCGCCCCTGTTCGCCCTTCACACCGCTGATGGACTCCACAAACGAGCCGAAATCATACGTTTTCATTTCCACCGGCACGCCCGCCAACCTGAATAAGTCAAGCGCCGTGCTATTGCCCTGATACACCAGCGGGTACTCATACGTTTTCGCGTCCTTGTTCGTGATTTTCAAAGTCACCATCTGCACGGTCGCCTGCTCCGCTGATTCTTGCTTCTGTATTTCCTTTTGCCACGGCAAAGAACAGCCCGCGGTGACTAAAACAAGGAATAAAATCACTAACAAACGTAAAATTCCTTCTTTGCGTTTCATAATATTTACATGAAAAATTTAGAAGCTTGAATCTAGAATCTAGTGGGATTATAGTATTTAAAAATCTATACCAATCTTTGCAAGTATTCCCTTATCATAAGGATGCTTTACTTTTTTCATTTCTGTCACGAGATCTGCGATTTCGAGAATTTCCTTTGCTACATGGTGCCCGGTAAGCACCACATGCACTCCTTTCTTTTTATTCCTTAACGCTTTCATTAAATCTTTGGCAGAAAATAATTTTTCCTCCACCGCGCGCAGCGCTTCATCAAGGATCACCACGTGAAATTTCCCTTTTCGAAGCGCCTCTTCCGCAGAACGCAATCCTTTCACCGCCGCCGCTTTGTGCTCCTCAAACGGCCTTTCGTCACCCTGTATCCCCACAAATCCTTCACCTGTTGTTTTTACATATAACTTCCCAATACGATTTTTGTATCTTGTATCTTGTATCTTGTATCTTACGAACACTTGAGCGAAAATTCTTTCGCCACTCGTCCACGTTATGCCTTTCCCCACCCCCGGATCGCTTTTGATAAACTGCAGCACCGCCACATTCATGCCCCGCCCCAACGCCCGCATCGCAAGCCCCAAGGCGGCGGTAGTCTTCCCTTTCCCGTCGCCATAATAAACGATGATGAATCCCTTCTCATACTTTTTCGCTGAATGCGCCATACCGCTCTCAATAGGGCGTTTCCGCCTTCACGCGATCAATAGGCTGGAAATGCTTCACATTTCTCGTAAGCAGTGTATATCCTTTCACGATTGCGGTGGCAGCAATAATGCAATCAGGAATATCGAGTCCCGTGGCATGAAGATATTCCTGCATGATCGCGATGCTCTTTGATGCGATCGCATTATCGGCGGCACGCACCGAAAAGTGCGCAAGCAAAGAGGAGGCGATTTGCTGGTCGCGTTTCGTCCGCACCCCGGCATATAATTCCAGCGCCGTGGCGAACGACACCGCCGCGCCCCCGCTCCGCTCGTCCTGCGCTTTGCTCAAGAGCGAATCCAAATATGCAACCGCGGGGGCGTATCTCCGCAAATAATCAACGAGCACTGACGTATCCAGCAGATACATAGGTTATAGCTTCCGAAGGAGCAAAGGGAGTTCTCGCTCGGACACGTTCTCCAACTGCGCAAAGGCGTCCTGAATCTCTTTGGTATGAGAGCCCCATGCGCGTGCCCTTAACGTTTCAAGCGCGTCAATCGGATAGGCATCTTCTTCATCCACCGCGCTGATTTTTGCCACCGGCTTATAATTCTTCATGATGAAAAAATACTTCTCACGAGGAAGTTGCTTGATGATTTGAGCTAATTTTCTCGATGCCTGCGTGATCGGTATAGTTTTTTCTAAAGGAATGGGCATATTGATTACACATTATTTTACATACTTTAATCATAACTATAATATGTATTATTGTCAATAAATTTCCGTGTAAGTGTCCACTGCCTATTGACACCCCCGCCTCCATCCTCCCCCTGCCGGAGGGGGAGGACAAACGGCGACAATGTTCTCCCCTGTGAGGGGGAGACTAAAAGAGGGGGTTTCAATCGTGAAGACATGCCCCCAGTGGACACTTACATTTCCGTCGCCGTTGTAGACCATCACTAATCCCTGTGGTGCATTTCTCTTTATGGGTATACCCCGTATATCAACATCCAACGCCAAACGTGGTTGGCATTGAAGTAAGCTTTAACATGAAAGCGACCTTGGTGTATTGAATCATAGTAAAATTTGTAGATAACGTTTGGCGATCAGTGAGGGAGGCTATGTAAAAATCTGCAATACGGTCAATCCTCATCCAGTAGTACTCCATCTATATTCTGCTTAAAGATTCCCGCCTCCCTCTTGGATGTTGTATTTCGGGGCATGCGCGCTGATTACAACGCGGAGCCTCATCGACCCCGCGTGTTAATTTCCACTCTGAATAATATCTACTCTGTCTCTTTGATAAAATCTTCAAAAGAGGTTATTTTTGAAACTTTCAATTGATTATTCATTTTATTGTATATCTCTTTGATATCAATAAAGAGATTATCCCACTCTTTCCATTTTGGCAACACAGTACCTTCGTGATACTTCAATACTTCTTCTAGGCTCTGCTGAATGCCTACTTGTTCCTCCTCTACTAATTTCCGTGCATTTTTATACTTTGGTTTTTCCGTAAAACCTAACGTTCCACGATCAGCATCAAATTTCGTATCTATTTCTGCCAAAAGCTTACGCCACCGCGAATTTTGATGTCCTAAATTTTCCTGTGAATACTCCTTAGTCACTAATAATTCCACATTCACATCTAACGCTTTAAATTTTTCATTCAACTTATTTATTAATTCGCTTGTCGCCGAATATTTACTTTCTCTCTCTGCTTCTAACCGCCTTAGGTCGGCACGTATGTTGTGCAATGCACCTATTTTTACATCCCAATCAGTATGGAACTGTTCAATAAGCTTCTGGTCTGATACTCGCTTCCTTTCTTCTTCCGCCATTGCTGCTGCTTCCTTGACCTCTCTCTCAACCTGCTCGCGCGCACCTTCCTGCATGCCGCCGTGATATAAGAGCAGCTTGTTATAACGCTCCACCCGTAACTTTTCAATCTCTTCATCCGCACCACTACCTTTCTCACTTCTTATCGCAGTCTCTTCTTGTGCGGAAATTAAATCTGACGGAAGGCCAGTAGACCATAGCTTTTCCTGTCTCTCCTGTGAAAACTTTTGCCACGCTTCGGCAGTATGGGTGGGCTTAAGAAAAGATGAAAGAGCCTTATCGCCGTCAATACGGAATGAATCAGAATATTTACTATCAAATGTTAGAGTAATTCCAAACTTTTTTAATTCCGCAACTAGTTGCTCGTCTCTTACATCAAGGTTATAACCACGAGCTATCATATCATGCATCATAATTTGAAACTCTGCTTCATTACGTGAACCATGCATCGTAAATTGAGGTTTCTGTCCAGTTTTGGTCTCATAAAGTATTTTCTGATCACTTTCAAACCTATCAATATCCTCTTTAAGATCACTAACGGTACGCTCGAACTGGTTGAGATTCTTGTCTTTGCCTGCAATCTTTTCTCTCTTAAGAGGCGAATCCAAATTCGTTTCTTGCGCTTCAAGGAACTGTTGGAGAGAAGCTAGTGTTTGTTTTGCTTCATAGAGATGGAGCTCAATCGCAGCCTTGAGAAGTTCATTCGTGGAACCAGGTTGGTTAATATCCATCTTCGTTTGTAGTTGTTGACAATAACGAGTAAATAATCCAGCATATTCGCGCAATTTCTCAAACGATACATGATGGGCATGCTCCTTCTCCCCTTCTGGCGTTTGCGCAAGATCTGCCATTTGAAAGATTCTTCTTGCCTTTTCCTGCATTCCTTGTAAAATCTCCCATGATCCTGCTCCCCATCTTTGCTCATCCCATGGAAATGACTTAATGGTTCCTTTACCTTGAATTAGGTCATCATATTGAGGAATTGTTTTGAGGAGCCGCGGCACTGACGCTTTTGCTTCCGCAAACATGGCCTGATCTGCTTTTTTCGCCTTCTCTATCTCTGGTCCTTTGCCGAATTCGTCCATTGCCTGCTCTTCCTCTGCCTGCGATCTCTCAAGGGTCCAATTACTATAAATAGTTTTAATGTCTAACAAGGGATCCTCCTTTACCTTTTCCGCTCTTGGCGCTGTAACTGCTGCAGCCGCCTCTGCTCCATCCCTACCATATTCTTTTATAATAAAATCCCGCGCACGGGGATCGAGTTCGCTCCGCAAAGTTTTATCCATCTCAGCGAATGTTGCGTCGATCCCCTCCCATGCTGCTCTTTCGCCCCTGACTAGCGCAGGCATTACAGCGGATTTATCTTTTCTTAACACTCCAGTAGGCTGTCCTTCGTCATACTCACCTTGACGCTCAGTAATCACTTTACCTGCTATGGAATCCCTTGTCCCAGACCTTTCCTCCTGAAATCTCTTCTCTACTTCTTCTGCTTTGACTTCATGATCGGTAGCTCTATCAACGGTATGCACCGTCGCGGTTGCCCCAGACATTGCATCCACTGCCATTTGCCATGCCTTGGTCTTTCCCTCTACTTTACCTTGCCAACTTTTTAAAAAGGCTTGAGCAGTCGCTTTTGCTTCTTCTAATTCTCTCTTTTGCTGATCCAATCTCTGTGCCTTTGCTGCCTCTTCTTCTGCCAACGCTGCCGCCACCTCACTGGATGCATCACCATGGTAAGACATAAATTCTCTATATTAAATGCTAAACGCGCGGGCGAAGACCCGAGTGGCACAATAAAGTAAGTGCAATTATATTTTGCGCCGATTTCTTGCACTTGTCTAGAGGATTAAAACCCACACCTTAACCTCTCCCTAAAAGGGAGAGGGGTAAGCGGATGTGCGTGAATCTGCGTCTTAAGAGCACCCCGACGTGTCGCCGCAGTTCAAACATTTATAGCAGCTGGCGTTTCGCACCATGATGGAGCCGCAGGTGGCGCAGATCGGCGCATCCATCTGGTTTTGGATCATGCGGGTGAGCGATACGGCGATATTTTCCTCCACCATGATCTGCCCCTGCGCGGAAGGAGCGGCGGCCGCGGCAGGCGCATACGCGGCGGTGTCGCGCATTTCGCTCTGCAGGCCTTTGTGTTCGTGGTCATTCCCGGTTCCGTTCCCGTTCCCATTTCCCTTAACATGCAACGGAAGCGCGGCAGGCACGTCGCCGTTCGTCTGGTCCTCAAGAGTCTGCAACCCCAGCGACATGAGATCTTCAGGTGATAAAAATTGGAATGCCATCCATCGGAAGATGTAGTCAACAATGGATTTCGCGATGCGGACGCGGTCATTGCTGGTATATCCCGCAGGCTCAAATCGCACGTGGGCGAATTTCTTCACCAGGAATTTCAAAGGCACGCCGTATTGCAAAGCGAATGAGATCGCGACCGCGAATGAATCAAGCAATCCTGACAGGGTGGATCCCTCCTTATTCATCGTAATGAACATTTCACCCGGCAAACCGTCTTCATACAGTCCCACGGTGAGATACCCCTCATGCCCGCCAATGGTAAACTTGTGCGTAATGGCGTTCCGCACGTCAGAGAGTTTCTTCCGCAAAGGGCGCTCCACCACCTTCTCTAAAATTTCCGGCACAGCCGCATGGCCTGATGATGCTGCTTTTTCTTCTAATACTTTGCCAGTTTCTGCTTCCTTCTTGGTCGTCAGGGGCTGGGTCTTCTTGCACCCGTCGCGGTAAATCGCAATGGCTTTCAGACCCAAGTGCCATGCTTCCATATACACGTGCGCAATATCATCGGGCGTCACGTCCTCTGGCATATTGACCGTTTTCGAAATGGCGCCGGATATAAAAGGCTGCACTGCCGCCATCATCCGCACATGGCCCATGTACGGAATGGTGCGCGTGCCGCGCTGCGCCTTGAACGCGCAGTCAAAAATAGGCAGGTGTTTCTCCTGAAGGTACGGCGCTCCTTCCAAGGTATCGGTTTCTTCGATAAAGGCCATAATCCCGCGAATCTGGTCTTCTAGATACCCTAAGCGACGGAGCGCTTCGGGCACTGAATTGTTCACGAGCTTGATCATGCCGCCTCCCACCAGCCACTTATACCGCACGAGCGCGATCTCCGGCTCAATGCCGGTAGTGTCACAATCCATGAGAAATGAAATGGTGCCGGTAGGTGCTACCACTGAAATCTGCGCATTTCTGAAGCCATTTTGGTAACCGCGCTCATACGCCTCGTCCCATGACACCCGGGCCGCGGCCATGAGGTCTTCCGGCACGCCTTCCTCACGAATTTCCCATGCGGCAGTGCGGTGCATGTTTATGACATTGAGGAATGGTTCGCGATTTTCCGGATAATATTTAAAAGTCCCAAGCTCCCGCGCGATAAGCGCGGACTGCCGATAGGCCTGCCCGGACATGAGCGCGCTCACCGCAGCCGCGTAGTTTCTTCCCTCGTCCGAATCATACGGCACGCCGCGCGTCATGAGCACTGAACCCAAATTTGAGTACCCTATCCCTAATGGCCTGAAATCAAATGAATTTTGGGTAATGGTCGGCGTGGGATAGCCGGAGTTGCCCACAATGATCTCCATGGCGGTGATAAGAACTTCCACGCCATGCGCGAACGCGCCTGGATCAAACTCCCCGTCCTCCCTGCGGAATTTCATCAGATTCAAGGAGGCGAGGTTGCAGGCAGTATCATCAAGGAACATGTATTCGGAACATGGATTTGACGCGTTAATCCTGCCGGAATTGGGACAGGGGTTCCACCGGTTGATGGTGGTGTCGAATTGCATGCCGGGATCTCCACACTGCCATGCGGCATCCGCTATTTCCTGCATGACTTCGCCTGCAGGCTTCGTCCAGGCGACCGCGCTGTCAGTGATATTGCGGGCATGCCAGTCTTTTTTTTCTGCCACCGCCTGCATAAACGCATCGGTCGCGCGTACGGAATTATTGGCGTTCTGGAACTGGATGGAGTGCCAGGCAGAGCCATTCAAGGACATATCATACCCATGCTCCCCCAAAATCCACGCTTTCTTCTCCTCCTCTGCTTTGGAGCGGATAAACTCCAGAATATCAGGGTGGTCGGCGTTAAGGATCACCATTTTTGCGGCCCTTCTCGTGGTGCCCCCTGATTTGATGGCGCCCGCGGACGCATCTGCGCCGCGCATGAATGAAATCGGCCCCGATGCAATCCCCCCGCCAGTAAGCGTTTCTTTAGAAGAGCGCAAGGGGCTTAAATTAATGCCCGAGCCTGATCCGCCTTTGAAAATCATGCCTTCCTCCCGTATCCACTCAAGGATGGAATCCATGGAATCCCTGATGGAGAGGATAAAACAAGCGGAACATTGCGGCGGGTCCTTCACGCCCACGTTAAACCATACGGGGCTGTTGAAGGCGCACCGCTGGGTGACGAGCATAAGGGTAAGCTCGTCTTCAAACGCCTGCACATCCGTTTCCGTGGCAAAGTAACCCCCTGTCTTCCCCCATCCCGCAATCGCATGGGCGACGCGCGTGAGCATCTGCTTTACGCTTGATTCACGCTCTAAGGTGCCCAATTTCCCGCGAAAATACTTCTGGGCAACTATATTGGTGGCGGTTTGGGACCAAAATTGGGGGACTTCCACGTCCTTTTGCTCGAAAATAAGCTCCCCCTTCTCATTGGTAATCTTGGCAGTCCTTTTTTCCCATACTATTCCTTCTGCCTCAAAAGGGTGCACGCCTTCCTTAGTCCAACGGCGTTTGAATGACAACCCTTGGGTCTTGCCTTGCGCGCTGCTCTTCCCCGCCTTCACGCTCTCTAAAGGGACAAGGGTTGATTTTTCGCTATCCCCGTTTCCCGGAACGCCTGCAACCTTAATGCTAGGAGGTTCTTGGCTCATGGTGCGGGTGCGAAGAGTGGCGGCGAGAAGTGTGGGTTCGGACATAAAAAGAGAGCGGGATAAAAGAAATAGAATTAAGGAATATTATTCTCTATATTTATACTTTTTTAAAACGTTTCTTAACCTTAAACGCCTTCGATGTCCTCGTACGCAATTTCTTCCCCATTCTGGGGCGCTCTCGGACTAACCGTGACAATTCCCGCTGGAAACGGCGCACATCTTCGAATTGGCGGTACACGGAAGCGAACCTGATGTAGCCCACTTTATCAAATTTTTCAAGATGCCGCATTACCAGCTCCCCTACCACAACCGAAGGAAGCTCCCTCTTCTTCGTTTTTTGGATATCCCGCTCTATGGCATTGATAAGTTTATGGAAATCTTCCTCGGTATAGGAGCGTTTTACCAAAGAATTCCGCACGCCTTCCTCGAGTTTCTTGCGGTCATACGATTCCCTGCGTCCGTCCCGCTTGATAATGGTAAAATCAAGGAGTTCTACCTGCTCATACGTGGAAAACCGGTACTTGCATTTAAGGCACGAGCGGCGTCTGCGGATAGAAAGCCCGTCTGCCGCGACACGGGAGTCAAGTACCCGAGTATCATGGAAGTTGCAGACGGGGCAATTCATTCGAATAGGTATTTATACTGTTCTTCAAGTAATTTTTATGGAAATCCTGCGTTAACCCCGTTACCATGGGCTTAACACCTCTATTGCGTTGGCCATCATTCCCCTTCGGGGTTGTTGCCATTTCCACCAAATGCGTATCTGCCTCTGGCATGACATCTACGGTCTCAACCACTCTGTAGCGTTCTGGTAACGGGGCAAATCAGCCGCTCTGATCTCTCCTCTTTTGAAGTCAGTAGTGTAATGATAGCGTATCCGCGCAAATTAGTATATCTTACTGCGCCTTAACCTCGAGAGATACAAGATATGGTATGTAGTGCTCTCATTATAGCACTACTGGTTGAGAAAATCAAAACCCCCTCCTCGGGGGTTTTCCTGTGGAAAACTTACTCTTTCAGACTAATCTCCTAGCCTTTTGCCTCTACCTTCTTATCCTCTAGATAGATGTGTCCTTGGTATCGGAGCTCTTCTCCATAACATACTGGCGGTATTACACGCTTTACCGTCTGACCTTCCACCCTCTCATTAGCCATATCTGCAGTCAACCTTGCGGCCTCACCTGCAGCCTCACCTGCAGTATCTTTACTAAATTTACAATGGGTTTCATATCTTCTTGATACCTCACGTTTATCTGCATAATTAGTGTTCACAAATTCCCCAAACGATTGCCCAATAGCGGGCAAGGGGCTATCGCCAAACGACACATTTACTGGCTTCATGAACGTATCCCTGTAGAAAATCCATTGCTTCAGGTGAAATTTTGCCGTAACTTGACGCAACAGTTGAACCAACGCTCGGTATTCCAAGCGGATCACTCCAGCTTTTGTCATTCGTATTGTCTAATGCTCGTTCCAAATTTAGTTGCAAATCTCTTATATTAAATATGTCTACCAGTTCACTTTGCGCATCTGGACTAATGTTGTCTATTTGTAGTGATTGATCCGTTATTGCCTTATTTAAATTTTCTATTTGCATTAGCATAATAGCCATCGGGTGATCAGTCCTTGCATTTTCTTGTGCACGTATGTCCTCCATTTTTTTATATACTTTGCCCGCTAACTCCTGAAGCTGCGCACGAAGCCTTTCCCCTGTTTCCGCGTTTTTCGTGATAGTTTGCCCAACGCTTACATCGCTGCTTGATTCTATTTCTGGCATCATAGGATTTGTTATTATTAATGGTTCTTCCGACTTTCCTATAGGCGCCGTGAGCGGCTCATCCGTTCCCTCCCTTAAGGTAAGGGAGGGTTGGGGTGAGTTATGAACGGTGCGCGCATACTTTTGTTTTGGCGAACTTATGCCTTTTATGCGCCAAACTTATAACTCCCCTTCGTCCCCTCTTACCTTAAGAGGGGAGTCCGCTGCGAACCTTATGACTTTAAGGGATTGCAAACTACCCGCACAAATGTCTGAAGAGCCTTATTAATAAGGTATATTTCTCTCCTTTAATCTTTAACTACCTTAATTCATCTTCTTCCTGATGAAGGCGGGAATCTCGAGCTCTTCCTCTTCTTTTATCTTTTGCGCTTCTTCTTCGCGGCTTGGCGGAAGAGGGTGGCGTTCCTGGAATACCGCGCGGCTTGTGGCGCTGGGAGCGGTTGTTCTCACGAATCCCTGCTGGGAGCGTCCGGCTCCTGCTTCCTGGGTATGGGTGCTTGATTTCGTGAGAGAAGGGCCGAACCCAGTGGCAATGACGGTAATCTTTACCTCATCCTTCAAGGTTTCATCTATCACTGCGCCGAATATGATCTTCGCATTGGGATCAGCGGATGCGGTAATGACGCGGGACGCCTCGGAAACTTCATTCATGGAAAGGTTGGGGCTTGCGGATATGGTAAAGAGTATGCCGCGTGCGCCGTCAATGGAAACCTCCAAAAGAGGCGAGTCAATGGCGGCTTTGGCCGCGTCAACCGCGCGCATCTCTCCGGTGCCGCGCCCGATCCCCATGAGTGCAGTACCCGCATCGCGCATGATAGCCCGCACATCTGCAAAATCCACATTGATGAGACCCGGAACCGTGATGATGTCTGAAATCCCCTGCACTCCCTGGCGGAGCACGTCATCCACCGTTTCAAACGCCGCGAGCAACGTCGTTTTCTTATCAACCACCTGGAAGATGCGGTCGTTCGGAATAGTGATGATAGTGTCAACTTTGCCCACGAGTTCGTCCAACCCCCGATCCGCGATCGCGCGGCGCTGCGCGCCTTCAAATGAAAATGGTTTCGTGACGACCGCCACAGTGAGCGCGCCGACCTCGCGTGCGAGATCTGCCACTATGGGAGACGCGCCGGTGCCGGTGCCGCCCCCGAGGCCGCAGGTGATAAATATCATGTCAGCGCCCTTCAAAGCGTCATGGATTTGTTCACTGTCCTCCTCTGCCGCCTTTCTGCCCAGTTCAGGGTCCATGCCCGCGCCCAATCCCCGCGTCACGGTCTGGCCGATGTGTATCTTTTTGGGCGCGCCATTGTGATGGAGCGCTTGCGCATCAGTATTGATAGAGATAAAATCAACCCCGCGCACCTTCGAGGCTACCATCCTATTAATGGCGGCGCCGCCGGATCCACCGATACCGACGACTTTGATCTTTGCGAACGTCTCGAGAGCGGGTTTTACTTCCATACGCTGGTGCGGCGAACCGCGTAAATGAGTTCCCATGGGATATTATAAATTAAACCCTGCACTTTAGTGGCGCAAACTGGCGTAGTGCTGGCGTAAACTAGCTTCTACTGATGGGGTATAGAAGCAACAGGCACCACATGATACGCTACTTAACGCTCATTATTGAAATTCCGATACGAGGACTTCTTAATGAGAAGCTGTGGAAAAATAGATTGCCCTTAGTATACCATCTTCTGTGGATAACACAATCCCCTTCCCTATCAGTAGTATTGAACAATATTAGTGTTCAAACAAACCGCAGATAGACGCGGATTGTCACGCTTGGCTTTAACGCGGATATACGCAGATATCTATTTTAAGGAAGTAGCGACCGGAACCAATGCAGTACATGGCGAGGCGCGTCTTTAAACGAAGAAATTTGAGAGAATTTGAAATGGCTGTTCCCTGCGTTTTTCGAAAGCTCAAACCCCCATCTCACCAAACCGCTTGCAGTGGTAAACGTGGTATCTTGCACCTTGTCAATGGGACTCATGACATTCACGGGGAGCCCCAAGGAGCTGGGGAGCCTGCATACGCGTTTCGCCACCTCGGTTAGCCCTGGAAGTTTGGCGCCCCCGCCGGTGAGTACTACCCCTGCAGGCAACATGCCGGAACGGTTGTATTTCACCAGTTCCCGATCCACGTGTTCGAATATCTCTTCTACCCGCGCTTCAATAATATCGCAGATCTGCCGCACCGATACGCGTTCATGTTCAGTATCCGAGTACTCGCTTAAGTTCACCTCTTCGCGCTTTGACACTTCCGCCGCGATTCCCTGACCGTATTCAAGCTTCAATTTCTCCGCGACCTCAAGCGAGGTACGCAACCCGATCGCCACATCTGACGTCACATGGGATCCTCCGATAGGAATGACCGCAGTCGCAAGCAGGTCGCCTTCCTCAAATATCGCCATGCTCGTGAGCGCCGAGCCGATGTTCACGATCGCCACCCCCAGCTCTTTTTGGCGCGGCGTCAAGGTCGCTTCAGCCGCGGCAAGTATGGAGAATACGATGTCATCAATATCGATCCCCGCGCGGAATACGGTTTTGGTCACATTGCGGATCTGGCTGGAAAGCCCTTGGATTATTTTCGCTTCCACATCCAAACGCACTCCCGTCATGCCAACAGGATCTTTGATGCCGGTCTGCTGGTCAACCGTGAAGTAGCGAGGAATCACATGAAGGATTTCTGCATTGGGTGGGGTAGCGACTGCTTGCGCCGCTTCAATCGCCCGCTCTACGTCTTCTTCTCGGATCTCACCGTTCGCGCGAGAGACCGCTATCACCCCGTGAGAAGGGATGGAAGTAATCATCGGCGTCGCAATGCCGACATACGCGCTCTCGACAGGCACCCCCGACATGCGCTCTAATTGTTCAAGACAAAGGGAAAGCGCTGATACCGTATCCTCAATGCTCGTGATGGCTCCTTTGGTAATGCCTGCGGAAGGAACCTCTGCAACGCCAATAATAGAGCACTGCTGGTCTTGTCCCTGCGTCGTGCCCATAACCGCGCGAATAGCGCTTGAACCAAAGTCAATTCCCGTAATGACGTGCCTACGTGCCATACTTAATTGAAAATCACCCGTAAAAGTAAAGTTCTCGCTCCTTCTCGTCTTAGTATACGATTTACAGTGCTTTCACACCATTGTGGATAAATTAACCTTCGGAACTTTAATGGCGTAAACTGGCGTAGTGCTGGCGTAAACTGGCTTCTACTGATGGGGTATAAAAGCTACCAGTCGCCACATGATACGCTACTTAACGCTCATTATTGAAATCTTGATACCATAAATTATTCCAACGCTCCCACCCCTATTTGCCGCAAATCGCTGTTGGTAATGCCATTGCTTAAGAAACGCATGATCTGGTAGGCAAGATCGCCGTCTTTGAGGTAGTAACGCTTGCCATCGTGGATATACCAGGCTTGGCCGCGGTTTTGCACCTGGAGAACGATCCGACCGTCCAAACTATTGGCAAAACTTGAATCAAGGCTCAAACTCCCTGAACCCAGTGGGTTATAGAATTTTTTAATCTCTTCACCGTCATTAAAGCCGTCGCCATCGGTATCGGGCTTGTTTTTGTCCGTGCCAATCGCCTCTTCCAGGCGGTCATCAAGCCCGTCGCCGTCAGAGTCGTTTCTTTCAGCGCGCTCTTCGAGCCCCACGGGTATTTTCCTCAAGTTCGCGTCGGAAATGCCGAGGCCAAACGCTTGCAGGGCGCGATACGCGCTCTCGCCGTCTTTGAGGTAGAATCGCTGTTC
>JBAZQN010000025.1 GCA_041645165.1 Patescibacteria group bacterium
AAGAGCAGTATTCCGCAACCTTCAAATCCGTCTGTTTCCTCTCCAATTTCAGGACGTTAGCCAGAAGCTAACCGCCTGGGATTGGGGAAGAAGCGACTTATTAACGAAATTATTTTGCAAAGGGTCTCATGTAATCCCCATATGAAATCGGGAGCAATTGATCCGATTACCGCGCACGCAATTGACAAGGTAAACAGGAGAGGTGAAACGAGAATCCACAGCATTCCCGTCATGAGCGCCGCATCAATACAAGCAATTATTTTCATGGTGAATGTCGTGTCAGCTATTTTATTTCCATACTGGTCGGTCATGCGCACATAGTCCCCATGCGGTATCATGTCCGTGAGGAAATGCGAAACGGCACCAAGCGTGAATGCGGCGATAGGATTGGCGATATGTTCTCCGATCAGAATGCCGATGGTTGCGTGAACGGTGAGGTACATACCCTTAGTGAAAAATACCAAATTCCAATATCTCCCGCTCCGGCGGGATCCTACTTACCATTGAAAAACGACATTCAAGGAGCGGGACAAATTCCAAACAAATCCCAATGCCTCAATGACCAAGTTTGGACATTTGGATTTTGAGCTTTATTGGGAATTGGGATTTGGATATTGGGTTTTGCCCATACTATATTCTCCTAATATCTGCCCCTAATTTCGTCAACTTTCCCACAATATCCTCATATCCCCGGTCAATGTGGTTCTGGGGGTCATGGATAACGCTCGTGCCCTTCGCCGCGAGCGCGGCAAGGAGCATATCAATGCCTGCGCGCACGTCATGGGAGCGCAGGGTGGCAGCTTTCAGCGCGGTAGGTCCCCATACATAGGCGGCATGTGGTTCCCGGTCGCGGTAATCCTCGTCGTTAAAGTTATAATCCTGCGGTTTGAATCCTGCGGGTTGGAATTTCCGGTAGCGGACTCCCATTTTTTTTAATTCTTCCAGATACCGCCAGCGCGTTTCAAAGATCCGTTCATGGATCATGGAGCGCCCTCGTGATTTGGCGGCGAGGATAAGCGTGGCAAGCGGCTGCCAGTCAGTCATGAATCCCGGTTCCCAATCGGTCGTTATCGTCGTTGGTTTCAGCGGCGTATGAAAGGGGAGTACGCACAGTACACTTCCTTTCCATTGCAGCCGCACGCCGATGCGCGTGCAGAAATCAGTAAACGGTACCACCAGTATTTTGGGGAGATGCGTGATATGCAGCGCGCCTCCGGTGAGAATAGATGCGGTAATGGCGGTTACTCCTTCCAGACGGTCGGGGATCGAGGTGGCCTCTGCGCCGTGCAAATACGGCTTTACCCCTGTTATTTCTATAGTCCGGGGGGTGATGCGCTTTATGCGCGCACCCATGCGATTCAGCATTTCAATGAGATTATCCACTTCAGGCTCTTGCGCGGCATTCTCGAGGATGACGCGTCCGCGGTTGAATATTGAGGCAAGGACGAGGTTTTCCGTGCCGCAGTGCGTATTCTTCGCAAAACGATAATGGCATGATGCGGGGCGGATCGGCATAGTGATTTCCGTCACACTGCCCTTTGTTTTTATTTTTCCGCCCAGCTTCCGAATGCCGTCAAGGTGACGGTTCAGGGGCCGCCTGCCTATGGCGTCACCTTTTGGCGGATAAATTTTTACATGGCCTTCGCGCGCGAGCGTAGCGCCGATGAAGAGTACTGCCTGCCGCGCGCTCATCGCTTCCAAGGGAATTTCATTGTAAACAATATTTTTACAGTGAATCTCAATAGTATTTTTTTTTATCCACTTCACGTCCGTGCCGAGCGCAGTGAGCGCTTCAAGGCTGCGGTGGGTGTCTGAAAATTGCGGGATATTATGGAATATGCACCGCTCCCTGGTAAGGAGCGATGCAATAAGAAGTTTGGGTGCGGCATTTTTTGCGCCGGAAACCGGATAGGTGCCATAGAGCGGCTTGCCACCGTGAACGATGAAGGTAGACACACGATAAATTTCAAAACTCAAAAATTGAATAGAAAATTGTATATATTGCCAGTGGTGGGGATCGAACCCACGACCTAGGGCTTGCTTGCCCCGCACAAATTGTATTAATAGCTGGGGTGGGGATCGAACCCACGACCTAGGGCTTATGAGTCCCTCGCTCTAACCAACTGAGCTACCCAGCCACGTCGTTATTTTGGTGCGGGGTGAAAGTCCCTCGCTCCCCGCCGCAAGCTTCGTCCCGACTTTGTCGGGACTCGCAAGCTGGCGGGTAACCAACTGAGCTACCCTGCCACATTGAGGAATAGTATACCTTGAATGAACTATATGACAAATTTTGACAGAATGCAATTCCTATGATATAATTTAACTATAATATAAAAATAAAATGTAAAAATATGCATGCGGGAGGTTGTATTTTTTGGGGTTATTTAGTGGTATTAGTGAACTGAAGGCTTCCTTGAAGGGAAGCTTTTTATCTTTTAAAGGAAAGCTATTTTATGCGAGTTGCAGAGATCATGACAAAGGAGGTAATCACGGTACAAGATGATACGCCGCTTATGAAAGTGGCGGAGCTCCTCTTTGACCGAGCCCTCAACGGTGTGCCAGTCATTGATAAAAAGCGCCATGTGATCGGCATAATCACTGAATATGATTTGTTAAGCCGTGAAGAGCACATCCATATTCCCAGTTATGTAAAGCTTTTGTCAGAATTTAAAATCGTCGATCGCAAAAACGACGTGCACCGCGAGCTTGATAAAGTATATCATGTGCACGCGAAAGATCTCATGACCGTGCCCGTGGTTACTATAGCGCCGGACACGGAAGTTGCGGAAGCCGCGCGCATCTTTTCCGAGCAGCGGATCAATCCGCTCCCCGTCGTGGATGGCAAGAAGCGCCTCGTGGGCATCGTGTCGCGCGCTGACATAGTTAAACTATTTAAAAAAATTACATTGTGAGTATGAAACATTATTAATTCCTTATACTTTGAGAACGTAGAACAATGCAGTAGAGAGATATCCACGCGGATAGTCGGCCGCCCGTAGCGTCGGAGCTTGTCTCCGACTAATCGGTGGCAGATAAACTGCCACGCTACAATTGATACCATTATGCGGCCGAACGCGGATTCACGCAGATATTCTTCTACTATCTCACTTTATTATTGCTTATTAAATTAACATAAATATATGGCATTTAATCATGTATCGCAAAATCGCCCGGTAGATCAAGCGATCAAGGAATCTCAAAAAAAGCTTTCACTCTTTTCACTTATAAGCAAAGGCCAGGTGAAGGTCTGGAAAGCGACCGTCGTGAGTTTCTTTATCGCTGGGTTTGTGGGCGCGTTAGCCTTAAGCGTCGGGTTGGATATGGGAATGAAATCGCAAGCTGCGACGAAGCCCGATTTGATTGTGTCACGTGTGTGGTTATCATCCGAAATGTTAAAGGATGGAGATTCCGTGAATATCCTCGCGGATGTGAAAAATCAGAAAGGCGGCACCGCCGGAGCTTCTTTTGTCCGCTTTTGCGTAGATAACAGTAATTGTCTCAATTCCATCACAGGGAGGATAGGAGATGATCAAGAAATCTCATCTCTTGCCTGGGATAAATCAACTCAAGTTTTACAAGCGTGGCAAGCAGTCGCCGGTAGTCACACCATTACAGTTTGCGCTGATGTTGATAAAGAGGTATCAGAATCAAATGAAAAAAATAATTGTAAAAATACTAATATAACAGTGAATTCACGCTGGCCTGATCTCATTACGCGAGATATTACTATCTATGGGGATACTGTGGCGGGGGATCTCACTTCTTTTGGGGGCGTTGTGGAAAATCAAGGGGGGATTGATGCAAGTGAATTTGCTGTGCGTTTTTGCATTGATAATGCGAATTGTCTTAATAGCACCGCGGGAAGAGTGGGAAGCGAGGACTTAATATTTTATAGTGGGCTTAAAGCTGGGGAGACGGAACATCGCTCGAGTGATTTTTGGATTGCGACTCTTGGCGAGCATACTGTTTACTACTGTGCCGATGTGATAGGAGTTATTGGGGAGGCAGATGAGAATAATAATTGCACGAGCACAAACATTACGGTAGGTCCTGGTGTTGATCTCCTCTCTTCTCATGTTACCATGGTAGAGAGCGGACCTTTCAAGGCGGGTGATGGTCTCCACTTTAAGGGTAATGTGAAAAATCAAGGCACTGCCGACTCCGGCTCCGGCTCTTTCTACACCCGTTTCTGCGTGGACAATAGCAATTGTTTGAATGCTAACACCGGACAGGTGGGCGAAGAGGAATACGTGAGTTCCTTAAGCGTTGGTCAGAGCATGAGCCAGGAATCTGATTATTGGGTAGCCACCATTGGTTCACACACGGTGTATCTCTGCGCTGATGTGAACAAGACAGTGGGCGAGTCGGATGAGAGCAATAACTGCGGGAGTTATAGTTTTACGGTGAGCGAGGCCCAAAAAGTGGATTTGATTTCCCAAAATGTTACTACCGTGGAGAGTGGACCGTACTACTCCGGCAATGCCCTCCACTTTAAGGGCAGTGTGAAGAATCAAGGCACCACTGCCTCGGGAAGTTTCTCTACACGCTTCTGCGTGGACAATAGCAATTGTTTGAATGCGAATACCGGCCGGGTAGGTGAAGAGGAATATGTAAATACCTTAAGCGCCGGCCAGACCGTAAACCAGGAGTCTGATTATTGGGTGGCGACCGTCGGTTCGCATACCGTGTACCTCTGCGCGGATGTGGGGAAGACCGTCAGCGAGAGCAGTGAGAGCAATAATTGTGGGAGTTATGCGTTTACGGTGAGTGAGGCTCAACAAGCGGATTTGATTCCCCAAAATATCACCCTCTCAAACCCTAACCCTTTCAAAAACGAGAAAATTTCTTTCTCTGGGGTGGTAAAGAATAACGGCAATGCAAGCGCCGGCTCTTCCTCCTCCCGTTTCTGCGTGGATAATTCCAATTGCCTTAATACTACGACGGGCAGAGTTGGCTACAATATCACTATCTCTTCGCTTTCCGCGGGTGGGAGCACTTCTGTGACCTCCAGCCAATGGACTGCGACGCTTGGGACGCATACCGCGTATCTCTGCACTGATGTGACCAAGGTGGTCACTGAATCCAGTGAAGGGAACAATTGTATCAGTGTGCCTTTTACAGTAACCACTGCGCCGTTAGAATAAAGCGCGTAAAAAAGTAGTGCAAAGCCAGGCTCTCAAGAGTCTGGCTTTCGTTTTTTCAGCATCGTTTCCTCCTAGATAGCAATTTCGTGAATTTGTGGTAGATTTATCAGATAAAATACAAGATAAACTACCGTGTAATTCCCGATCGAACCTATCGCAGTAAGGACTGCGATAATCCAAATCGAGAATTTTTTCTCCATCGTTTCTCTCACGGCAATTCCCATGAGTATGGCAATTGCGTTGATAAAGAAAAAATGGAGCGTGAGGGTGAAGGGCACCCTCACAAAAAGCGAAGCCGTGAACAGACCACACGAACAGATCTGTCCAAAGGCGACCCAACCGAGGCAGAGGATTAACTTATCGCCTCGGAACTTCTCTAGCCGCAGGGGCAGTGCCATGATGTCCTCCAGAGAAATTAGAAATATTTGAATTGTGGTTTATTTTGACACTTTCAACATAGTCTTCCTGTAGTGGAAGTCAAGTGAAAAACGACGATGTATCAATGTGGGAATGTATGGTACAATTGAGGCATTAATCTTAACACATCTATATGAAGCATTTTTCACTTCGAGCGTGGTATGCTTTTTTTGTTGTCTGCGCGCTTGGCTTTGCTCTGCCTGCGTCAGCCAAGATAGACACCGTACCGGTAATACATGACCGCATTTTGAGCAAAAATGAGCCAAGCAAGAACAGCATATGCAGCATGTATGGCAATATTGGTTCCTGGGACGCGTATGGAGGCCATGCCTACCGCTATATCGCGCAGGTCGATCTTGCCAAGTCTACCATGACGGCTGCGGAGATCACGGAAGCCTTCCTCAAGATCGATCGGGTGAGCACCTCGTGGGACGACAACGACAGCTATGTCCTGCACCGCGTAACGCAATCGTGGGACCCCGCGGCCGTGACGTGGGGCAATCAGCCTTCGTATGATCCTGTTGCTATAGCGGGCGTTTCCGCAGGTTACGGGATATTTAAATTTAACATCACGGCGCTGGTGAAAGAGTGGAAAATAAACCCTTCCTCGTCTTACGGGATTCTTATCAAGAAAACGAATGAGGATACCACCCTGAAGAGGAATAAAGGCAGTTTCGCCTGTTCTACGTATTCTCCCCAAGGAGGAGAAAGCGTACCGGTGGTGGATATATCTAATGAGGCCACCGGCAGCACGCCTTCTGCCGCGCCCGCTCCTGTCGCTTCTCCCGCGGGAAGCGCGCCGAGCGTCCCCGTAGCGGCAGGGAACCAGAACCAGCTGCCTGCGGACGCGTATAAGGCGATCGTGAAAATAAAAACCTTTGCGCTCAATACCAGGCTCGCGCTGGCGCAGATGCAGTCAGGGTCTGGCGTGCTCATAGACCCTGAAGGGATCGTGCTTACCAATTATCACGTCGTGAGCGTGCGCGATGAGTTGTTTGACCAAGAGCGCGATACGGCCTATCAGCTATGCCTGACCGTGTCTTCGTCGCAGGCGCCGGATTGCTCCTATTTCGGCCGCCTTATCGCGAGGGATAAAAAACTCGACATTGCCCTGCTGAAAATGTACCCTGTGCCGGGCGCGAGTTCTCTGTCGCGTTTTCCCTATGTGCGCGTGAACGCCACGGATGCCACGCAGATCGGCGACGCGCTGTATGCGCTCGGGTACCCGGGCATCGGCGGGGATAATATCACCATTACGAGCGGCACGGTGAGCGGGAAGCAGGAGAAGTACGGGATGCAATGGATTAAGACGGATGCCGTAATTTCCTATGGGAGTTCAGGCGGCGCCGCCATCGACAAGGGAGGGAACGTGATCGGCATCACCACTGAAGCGTATTCTGATCTTTTGGGGACGCTCGGCTACGTCACCAATGCGGCCTCGCTGAATCCTTGGATTGCGCAACACAAGGGGGATTATCCCCAGGACAACGCGCTGGAAAGCAGGCTCATGAAACACGCGAGGAAGCAGCTTTCCCTCAAAGGAAGCCTTTCTTTTATGGGAGATTTTATCCCTTTTGCAATGAATATCGCGGAAGGGTGGGAGTATGAGTTTGAAGATGAGGATATACTGCGCGCGACCAAACCAGGCGATCAGGAGGGCGGAGGATTGATGCTTACTTTCTATAAAACGCCTTATTTCTATTCGCGCGCGAAAATTGTGCCGGAATTTAAACGTTCTTTATTTGAGGCGGGTCTTTTGTCGCTCGTGACGATCAGTTCCGTGAAAGACGTGACCGTCAATGGCATTCAGGGACAGCGCATTGAAATTTCCGTGTTTGGAGAAAAGACGTATTTTTATTTTTTCGTGCATAA
This sequence comes from Patescibacteria group bacterium, assembly GCA_041645165.1. Classification (NCBI taxonomy): domain Bacteria; species Patescibacteria group bacterium. The sequence goes on from JBAZQN010000025.1 coordinate 7,434, forward strand.
AAATTATGTATTCAAACTGGTGCTGGATTATGGTGAAAAGGATAAGGATAAGGCCGCGATAGAGAAGATGGTGAAATCGTTCAAAATGACTGGGGTGCTGCCTGCGTACAAAGAACAGCGCAGTTTTGCCAGCCAGAATCCTGTCTTTCGCGTCAAAGAAGCGAAGGGGTGGGCCATGATTCCGCAAAATGTAACGGATGACCCGCTGGCTATAGGCTATAGCGCGATTCCCGAGGTATTTGCAAGCGTGAATATCACCAAGGTGACGGATGAGATGAAAGGGTATACCAATACGCAATATTTAGACCATCAAAAGCAACTGGTGCAGGATATTAACAAGCTCGGCGCGATTGCGGATTTGAAAGCGTCAATCCCGAGCTCCAATGCGAAGTATCGCCTGAGCAAGGCGCTCCCTTCGGTGATCATGGCCGAAGAAGAACTGCGCACCGTGAGCACCAACAAAGTGTTTTTCCGCGGGCTTGGCTATACGGTGAAATCAGGAGACTATTATCTGGAATTCCACTTGAGCGTGTATTCGGACAGCATTGCGGTGTATCGCAAGGCAAAACAAGCATTCAACACGCTTGCCCAAGGGTTCTCGCTGTCGAAATGAATTTAGTTTTGCATAGAGCAAACATTTTATAACTAAGCAATTTTCTGCTATACTGAGACAGTAGAAGAACTCAAACGATGGTAGCTATTTTTCGACCTTCGGAAATTTTAAGCCCTTATTACACGATTTAAACGACTCGTTTTCTTGAAAAAGCATTCTCAAAAGTATTGTTCTACAGTCTCATAATATAAATGGCTCTCATTGGGGCCACAAAAGGTTGGTTACGTTTTTATTATTAACTTATTACCTATGAAGAAATTTTATTATAAATTCCCAGTTTTTCTGCTCATCTGTGCTTTTGCGTTGGGATTGGCACTCCCCGCGAAAGCGTTTTATTTGGAAGTGCCACGTTATTTTATCGAAGCGATACAAGCGAGCCGGCAGCAAGTGTTAGGTGAATCAACATCCACGCCGTTGCAATCAGAAGAAATGCTACCTAGCAATCAGGGAGAAACATGTAATGTGGATGGCAAAGAATTGCCCGGCCCGTGCAGTAATTACAATCAAGGCCCCAGTGGTCAGGGAAACGAAGGTTTTGGTCCTGGTGGCGAAGGACAATATAGTCCTGGTCCGAATTTTCAAGAAGAGATGCAGAAACAGCAGCAGGCGAGACAATTACAAGATATCAAGCGTGGGGGACGCCAACAGGAAAGAGACCTTAAGCAATTTGAAGCAATAATGCAAAGCATGGAAAAGAAAGGCATGCCGGTAAGTCAGGACATAAAAGACAAGGTGACACGGGCAAAACAAATTTTAGAAAAAATCAATGCCGCCAACTCAATGGAAGAGATGGCCGCCACCACCTATAACGCAGAAACGGGCGAGAACCAATTGGAGGAACTGCAGGAGATCATGCAGTCTTTGGAAGAAACGCGCCGCGAGGTCTTTGAAGGCGCCCAGCGGCTCCAGGACATCAAGCGTAATGTGAAAGGCGCCGAGGCAGGGATTAAAATGTTTGAGAAACAGATCGCCAAGTTAGCCAAGCAGAAGATAACCGTTCCCCAGGAAATACAAGAGAATATAAGCAAGGCTAAAGCTATAATTGACATGATAAAGAATGCCAAATTGTGGAGCGAAGTTGGCGGGGATGAGGGGATGCAATCGTTTGGCGAAGTGATACAGAGTCTTGACGAGAATCGCCAGCAATTGGAAATGTTAGCTCGTTGGCCACAGACCTTAAAAGAGATGAATGGGCAATTGACCAAATTAAAGAATGAATTGAAGCGCAGCAAAAGCATCGTTTTACGACTCGCGAAGAAGGACGTTGATCTTTCAGGCGTGTATGCCACCTTTGAGGCTGCAGTGGAAAGATTGAAATCTGTCCGCGACGGAGCGGTAGCCAAAATAGCGGCAGGCAATGCCGAGGAAGCGTTTGACTTGGTAGAGAATGATTTCTTTGGTCAAACAGATGATGTGTGGCAAAATTCTAAAGTAATCCAGACAATGAATAACTTGGGTCGTTTTTCTTCTGAGTTCAAAAAAGGAATCGCCATGGCGCAGAAGCAAGTTAAGAACCTGAAGAAGCAAGGCAAAGATGTATCCGAATTGGAAGGTTTACTGGAGCAATCCAAGGCCAAGGGGGGAGAGGTGTTGGCGATGATGAAAAAAGGAGGAGATATAGATGAAGAGACTATTATGGGAATGTTGGAAGAGCTGGAAGATCTAAGGCAACTGTTTGAAATCAAGATGAGTGAAATAACTGGCCAGGACGAAGAAATGCCGTGGGAGCAAGGACCCCAACAATTCAAGAGGATTGAGACAAATATTAATTTTGATCAGTTTAAAAAGAAAGAATAACTAAACAACTCCTAAGTTCTTAATTTCATACGTCCCGCACGCAGGTGCGGGACCCCCTTGATAACGCAAAAACTCGCCTCTTCGTGAGCCGAGTTTTTGGTTGCGGGGGTGGGAGGATTCGGTTACAGCTCTCGTCGGTTTCCGCCTCCTCGGTTGCGACCCCGCCTCGCGATGCTCCTCACCGCTTTGCTCGTCGCATAACGCTCCGGCTTGCTCATCCCACTCGCACGTGAAGCAGTTTACGTGCTCCCCGCTGAACACCAAAAAACACCCACCTTACGGTTAGTGTTTTATGGTTGCGGGGGTGGGAGGGGGATTACAACGCCTCATAGAGAGCCTTATGGGAGCTTGGGAGTTATATCAAACTCCATGGCTTCAAGAACCGCTCTAAGGGTAGTCGTATAAGTTTACGTTGCGTTGTAGCGGACGGCTTTATACTTTTACACCACTGCTTGCAATCACTTTTTGCCACCTCTCGTATAATGGACGGTACTTTTCCTTATCCACCGCCAGCATACTGCTCAATTTGCCGTTCACATGTCTGAGGAATTGTTTGATACGCATGTTTTGTTTCGTCACTTTTAGATAGCTCCTCACGCCGAACTTTTCGCATTTATAGACGATTCCGTCCACCTCTTTTCGCATATCCTTCGGTACGTTAGGTTTAACATTGACGACTACTCCCAGCACCGCCTGTCGTTCATGCGAGTAGACGAACTTCTCTTTATGGCTCTCGAAACCTTCTTGCCGTAAGATTCGCCGTATGCCCGAAACCAATTTCTTGATAGGGTAACTTCCCGAAACCGTGAGGTTATCCACCCAGATATTGTGCACCACGCCGTACTTCTTGAGGAAATGCGATAGCCTTCTATCCGCATCCAATAAGACCAAAGCGGCCACCTTGGTGCTCGTTTTGAATCCTTGCGGGAGATGGTTATCAGCAGTGACAAGTCGAGTTAAGAGATGTGCCACGTCTGGTGCACCGCCGAGTTTGTGGAACGTGCAATAGACATGGCTTGGCCGCACCGAGGGGAAGAAACTTTTTATATCGAAATGTCCTACGTTCAATTTTTTGACATGCGGCATCGCGTTCGTAAGCCGCGATCTCCCCTTGATGCCGCCTTGCAAAGAGAGCGGATAGTCAAACCTATTCAGGATTCGCTTTTCTATTTGTCTATGTATTTCTTCAAGAGAATGGTCTGCTTCGTAAAGCATCCGCACCTTTTCTCCCATCTTCTTAGAGAATTTCTCGTAGTGGATATTTATATATTCCGCCACGTCCTGCAACACCTTGAGCTCTATACCCAAACGTAAAGATAATTCCCGTAAGGAGTTGATTTTGATGTCCTTGAGTTTAGGGAGCATACTACGCTTGTAAAAATACTCTCTCCATGTCGTTGATGAGAATAACAACCTTATCCCGCAGTTCTCTTTCTTTGGAAGTTTTTGCTTTTGGGATGAGGGTGTCCCTCGTAAGCAATAAGAGAGGCACGTTGTATTTCGCAGAGAATGTTTTAAGGAACGGCATTCCTGGCTTCTTTTTATCGTTCTCAATTAACGAGATATAGTTTACGCTTACGTCTAAAGCATTCGCCATTTGTTCTTGGGAGAGCTTCCGTATGATTCTTATATCCTTGATTATCTTGTTGGCAGTTTCGCTCATAGGAGATTTGTTAAGTTTCCATATCCATTGTCGCCAATGGTTAAATAACCGTGCTAGCTAACCCTGGCGAATCCCTTTATCGCCTCCATAAGAATGGAGAGGATTCTCTTGGCGTAACTCTGCCGTATTTCTTTACGGAGGACGCTATCGAGAATCTCGCAATAAAGAGCAGTAACCGAGGCTAGCTGCGTCGCAAGCAGTTGACACCGCCTGCAACGGGGCGAAGGCTGCCACTTTGTAGCCGTGGCAAGCTCCTTATGGATGGCCACAAGGCGTTGTTGGTTCGGTAAATTCATAAGAAGAAGGTTAAGGAATTAACACGTTCGTTGTTGACCATTTTGGATAGCAAAGTGTGATCTTCTGCTGGTGCTAACCTTCCTTTTGGATCGAACCTGCAAGCCGTCAGCCTTTCGCACCTAAACCATCCGACGGCCTGCATTACAACCCAGAAGTTGTAGCTAGCACCGTATGGGAAATTAACATGCATAAATATTTATTCTAAATGCCACAGAATCAGGCGTAAAAGTAATACGGACTAACGTACAGCGGTCTGACCGAAACAGATCATGCTTAACGTGTGTCCGAAACACTGAATGCGTAAAACTTTTGCAGTGGTGCATGTCGCCCCAGTTGTGACGTCTTGCGACGTGGGAGAAATCACTTTCTCCCTTCAGAAAGGACTAATAGTCCTGTTAAGGTATATGGCTTGCTTTGAGGGGAACCCTCGCTAATCGTCGGTTGGTAAGGTACACATAGAAGGCGATCTGCCTTCAATATGACAGTATACAGGACTCTAACTTTTAGTCAAAGTGAGAGATTGTGGATAAATCACCAAAACAGAATTCCACAACGAAAAAGCCGCCGTCAGGAAAATACACTGAAAGCAGGCTTTTTCTCGGCTTTAACTGTGGATCAGGTACGTTCTGGTAGTGGCTCGTCATTCGCAGCGATACGCCAAACTACTATACCAGCAATAATGAATCCAGCAAGCAGACAGGCGATGGCGAGTAAAAGCACAAGTGCATTTGCCTTGTCTTTACCACGCCCACCCGTGAACGTTTTGCCAACAGCTTTAAAGGCTTGCGGCATTGTTTTTACTGCGTTGTATGTATTGTGGATGTTGGCGTAGGTATTATACGCTGCAATGCTGAAACTACTGACAGTACGGGTACGGTAGGCATTCGCCCAACTGTTAAACATGATGGCGTAGCCAGAGAATAAAACACCTGGCACGAGGATAATATAGCCGATATAAAGCAATGCCTGCGTGTGTTCCAAATCTAACCAACCTTTGGAAAAGCACACTAGAGCTACCACGATAAGAAGATTCCAGCTATAACCAATGCTGGTCATTAGGTAGCCCATCCACGCCATAAAACGATACCAACCGCCCGCATGTTTCGCCTCAACCCATACCTGCCCAGTAACCCAATTATTCCAGATGCTTATGCCGAGGTTCAGCATCCAGATTCCGAAGATAAGTAACAGGTCCATTGTAAACCCTTTCAATTTGAGTGATTTATTTTTTGTGAATTAGAAAAAAGTTTTTCAAACAAGAATAGCAGAGAGAGAGAGAGTTGTCAATGGAATGCATATTAGTGGAACCATAAGTCCCGACGTCCCAGGAGGGAAAAAATAGAATGCCCCGGAGGGGATTTGGTCACAATTCTCGTCGCCCCGCACGTGCGGGGTTCCTCGGTTGCGATCCCGCCTCCCCCGCATTCTGCGGGGTCCGGCTTGCGAATCCCAGCGCGAGTGAAGCAGTTCACTCGCTCACGTATATAAACAAAAAGTCCCGACTAATGTCGGGACGTTTTGGTTGCGGGGGTGGGATTCGGCTTCGCTCCTGGGTGTGCCGGTACCTATGGCACATCGTCACACCCTGCGAATCCCAACGCGAGTGAAGCAGTTCACTCGCTCTTGTGTTAAATACAAAAAGTCCCGACTAAGGTCGGGACGTTTTGGTTGCGGGGGTGGGATTCGCACCCACGACCTCCTGGTTATGCATACTACTACGACTTTTGTCGCCTCCATAACATGGAGTTTGTAGTCTGGACTATCCCTTTACCGATCCGAACCATGTTCGGATGACGGTACCTACCATCTAGTCTCTACACCTTCTCCGACATGACGTCGGAGCTTGGCTCGGGATTACCACCTCATTTTCCTTGAGAAGGCTTCCCCGAATTTGGCAGGTGATCTTCCTTACCATTTCTGGTTAGGACGCCCATACGATTGAGCCAGGCGAGCTGCTACTGCTCTACCCCGCGGCAAATTTTTTTGTTTTATCTTAACAGAGTATAGTGGAAAGAATGGATTATGACAAGGTGCAGTCTTGTACAATACATAATGAGCCCCAAATGAAAACCGATTCCACCGCATAACGAGCCCCAAACCCTGTGGATAGCTCTGGCGGCAGGCAAGGTCTTCAAACCAAAAGTGCGAGTCACCATACTG
>JBAZQN010000026.1 GCA_041645165.1 Patescibacteria group bacterium
CGTTTCTTTCAGCGCGCTCTTCGAGCCCCACGGGTATTTTCCTCAAGTTCGCGTCGGAAATGCCGAGGCCAAACGCTTGCAGGGCGCGATACGCGCTCTCGCCGTCTTTGAGGTAGAATCGCTGTTCGGTGACCGGATCCACGTACCACGCCTCTCCATGCTCCTCTGTCTGCAGGAATATCTCCCCTTTGACGCGGTGCGCCAGCGCGGTGTTGATGCTCAACGTCAGGCGCTTTTCCGTCTCCACGACTTGCCGCTCAAGGTCTGTGATCTTCAGTTCCAGTTTCTTAATGCGCTCGCGCAGCTGCTGTTCTTCTTTTCCGTTATTGAGCGTCACCTTTTCTCCCTGTTGAGGTTGCACATAAACTATATTCTCATTACTAGTAAATCCCCCGCCGCCAAAATTCTGCACTTGATCTAATCCTTTAACTAACCGACCATTGACCCACTCTGCAGTAGTAGTAGCAGTAGATGAACTATTACCGTAAGATAAATCTGACCAGATAAAATGACCAAATCCAATCAAGTCAATATTACTCGCTGAGGCAGGTGCGGGGACGTCTTCACCCGCGTTACCTAAAAGTTTGACAGTTAGAGAATAGTCATTTGGATTAGTGACTTGCACGTTAGCTCTGAGTTCATAAGTCTTGGCTGAACCAGCGGGTACGACGCGGTACTCTCCACCTTGACTGGTGCCATCACCGTCGGTATCAAAAAGCACTTCTAATGAATTACCTCTTAGAGACGAAATGGGTGTGCGGGTTAAGTTGGTATGGTATGACTCTTCAAAGAGCTCAAAATTACTCAAATTGACATTATTTTTTCCTGTATCAAAGCTGAATTTATATAAACCAATGTCGCCTTGAGCATCAGCGAAAACATTAAAGCGATACAAGACTTGATTACCATTTTGCAGTGTAGAAGCTAAAGCCTGTTTAGAAACCACTGGTACTGATTTAAAGAGGTAAATACTGTTCGTCGCATAACTACCACTCTTTTCTGTGTCTCCATATATTCTGCCCGTGAGCTTACCACTTACCGCTATATCCCTGGCTGGCAAGGTTAAAATAAACCCACTGCCAGAAATGGCTGGATAGTTAGGACCGACTTGATTAAAGTCTGCTTTAATGGTGATGGTTTTGGCTGACCCGTGGGGCACGTTGATAAATTTACCAGGGGTCAACCAGACCAATAAAGTATCTGTACTGGTAGGTATTGCTTCAGCTATCTTAGTACTACCGTCGTAGAGATATAACTTGTTAATCAGTTTACTCAAATCACCACCGTTCAAACCCCGAGAAGCAAAAGTCAAATGAGAGATAGAAACATCCTCTAAGGTTGATTCCAGTTTCATGACACCGATGGTGACATTAGTGCTGCCACCAATATAATTTGCACTGGGTGGATTAGTGGCGTCAGGAGATAAGGTTAGTCTACCCATGGAGACCACAGTGACTAAAATTCCGTTTAAGGGATAACTACCCCCTACTTTCACAGCATTATTAGAGCTCTGACCAAAAGCCGAAATTCCCGCATTATTGGCAATATTAAATTGATGGGTGGTGCCCGCTTCGGCTGAAGCAGAAACATCGCCCCTTAAATTTAAGGTCTTTTTGGTTCCTTTGGGGATAACCAAGGGTTGTGTTAAAACAATGGTGGTAGTGGAAGTAGTCCAGGCTGTTCCATTAGATCCGCCGCCCCCGCCGCCACTCACCGAATCGCTAATAACGGTACCTTGGTCATAGAGTTTAATATTAGTGATATAACCCTGAATATTGGCTTTAGAGGTCTGATGAATAAAATCAAAACGGGTCACACTAATGTCTTCACTAGAACCAGTGGCATCTAACCCGATATTAGTGAACAACTTGTCTGTTTCACCCGCTAACACGCTTAAAGCAGGGCTCACATTAAGAGCTGAAGCAGTCAGCTTAGGCCGCTCTTCCCTTGTCGCTAAATATATCTCAAAACTTCCGTCATTGTAATTTTTATCGTATCGCAGGGGGCCTTCAAAAGCAAATTTCCAGTGAGTCGCATTAATAGTTTCTATCTTGAAATTCAAAGGATCATTGGAATAGACCGGCCCGTAGAATGTGTTCCACCAGGAAGATTTCAGGCTTAAGAGGAGATTGTCCCCTTTCTTAAATATACCAAGGCTCAAGGGCGGCTCTACCGCGGGATATTTGCCATAGTACTGCGCAATCTGTTTCTCCACCGGCGAGAAGAGACTGATAGTTGTTCTTTCAGCTGCGTTATACCAATTCATCTTGAAATAATATTCGCCTGCTTGAGGGATGGTGATCCCCTTTTTCTTCATAATGCAGGCGTTTTCGCTGCAGCCAAACGCGCATTCAAATTCACCTCCCTTTGCCTGATCACAGCGCTGAGTGCTCTTGTTGCAATAATATTCTGTGAGGCACTTATTTGACCTGCCGCTCGCATCCACGGCGACGCAATTATCCTCATGCGCGCCAAGCGCGTCAGTGCACCAGCCCTTGGTGTGGTAATTGGCTCCGCCATCAGAATCAATACAGGTACTGGTGGTAGCTGAAACAACCGTCATTGGATTACTCCAACCAAGAGGCACTTGAGTAAAATTAAACTCTGGTTGGGTAGGAAAACTGAGATTAGACATACCTAGAGAAATCTGATGGCCGATTACCGCTAATTTACTAATCTCTGCTTTGATTTCCCATACCTGAGAAGTGCCATTGGGTATAACAGTAGCCAGTCCAATAGAGGTTCTTCCACTGGAGTTAAATTTCCCTGTTCCAATTAAAACTCCTGCTTTGTAAACATAAACTGCTTCTACATCGTTAATACTTGCTTTTGAAGTATCTAAATCAAGAGTAAGGGTTGGGAGATTAAAGACTCCTTTGTCAACGCTAATTCGGTAATTTACCAAACCTATATTGGTGCTCCCAACAGAGATATCTCTAGAGATTGGCGTTGAACTGTCATAAGAAAGCGAAACGGCAGCTGAAGTCGTAAGACATGCTCCGTCCTTGCAGCCATAGGAGCAGGTAATCCCTTCTGCTTGTAAAATTCCATTTACATCGCAATATCCTTCGTTTAATTGCTTGCTCGTCGCACTGTCAAAACAATGATCATAATGAATGCTGTAATTCAAAGTTGAATCATAACGACCGCTTGCTTTATTTGAGTCTTCTCCAAAAATCCAGCCGATTTGTTTATCATTGCTATATAATCCTGTGCTTTTGCCTTTTACATAATAATCTTTTCCGCCGTCCGAGTCGGTGCAATCGGTATTTGTGCTGACACTGCAGGAGATGTTATGAATTGCTTGGACATTATTAACGGTGCAGCCATCCCCTAAGGTTTTACCACACCCTTTATATTCTCCGCTGTGCTTGTCAAAGCACACGAAGCCATAGCCTTCCGCTTTGCAGATATCAAAATATTTCTTTGTTGAGTCTCCAGCTCTTAACTCAACGCAGGTTTTAGAAGTATCGGTGCTGCCGACATAGATATATTTCTCCATTTTATTATTGGATTCGTTTGCCTCAACCACAATATTTTCTGAATCTATTTTGACCTGCACATGGACGGTGCCGGTATTTTTGTCGCCGGTAATGTCCTGAAAGTTATTAACCGTGCAGCCAAAGCCCGAGGTCCAGCCCGCATTAAGCGTCCCTAATTGAGTGTTACAGCTTTTATATTCATTACCCGCAATATACCATTTGAGGAAAGCGCCGGCGGGGATAGCCACCTCGCTGTTATTCTTGGCGTCAACGGAAAAAGTCACGGTGTCGCCCGGTAATATGGTGGATTTATCAACAGTGATATCTTTGGTAAAGAGCAAATCCGGCTTCGCAGAAGTGTCAGCTATGGTTATTGTTTGCGCCAAAGTGTTATTGGCTTCATTGGATTCAGTGATATCATTTCCACTATCCACTTTTAGGGTGAACGTTATATCTTGTTTAGTTAAAACATTTCTATCCCAGGCAGGTTGGTGCTTGAACGTATAACTCTCACCGGCTTTAAGAGATAAAATATTACTCCTGATAAAACCGTTGCTCTGGTCAGGTAACACCGTGTAATAGAATTCGCCGGTGTCTTGTGAGCCGATATTCTTAATGCCAATAACAATTTCTAAAATATCATATTGAAGCCATAGGGAATTGTCGGGGTGAGTTAAATTTTTTATCTCAAGCGTTGTTGGGATTAAATCCGGTTTTTGATCGGTTGCCGCGCCAACAGTAACTGTTTTAGTTAAAGTATTATTATTTTCATTTGATTCGCTTATGCTGTTTTCCCAATCAATTTCAGCTAATACTCCATAAAAACCGCTTTGCTGGATATTAAAATAACTAATTGGATAGCCATCAGTATTTTTGCATATGCCCGGTACAGGAACTAAAAATCCATAATCAGTACCGCCAGATTTCCCTGTATGAGTCTTGCCATTGGCCGTCATCTTAAGATAAAAAACTTCCATAGCGCCTGATTCTCCAATGCCTTCGTTGCAATATTTCACTTTGAGCAAACCGTTCTCGTAATAGATGTCTTTAACGGTTAAATCCGGCTTTCGATCTGTTGCCGCGCCAATAGTAACAGTTTTTGTCAAAGAATTATTATTCTCATTTAACTCAACTACTTCATTGTCCTCATCAACTATAAAATAAAGATTTTTTTGGCCAGCACTGCCAAGAAGGTCTGCTCTAATATTCTCATCTTGCATGGTAGAGAATATATATTGCTTTGATTCTCCCGGTGCAATGGTGTTGCCACTCTCATCCCATGGGGTGACTGCCCCAATGCCTGAAAGGGCAGCTTGAACGCTGTTGGCGCCACCTGGCAAGCCATTTAAATAAACACCGATTAACCCATATGGTTTTAATCTGCCATCAACAATATCGTTTGTCCTGAATTGCGCTTTAGCTGTGCCAATGTTTTTAATTGTCACCTTGCCGCCAAGAGAATAATCCCCGACCTTGGGCGTTCCTGATATGGTGACATCGGTAATGGTTAAATCAGGCTTCTTGCTTTCTATCGGCGGCGGAAGAAGGGTCTTGAAATTCAGTCCCAATTCAGAAGAGCTTAAAGATTTGGTGGCGTAAATATTGCCCTGCTGGTCATAGGAAAAGAGGCTATAACTGTATATGGTGTTGGGATTCAGGCCGGTAAGTGCGAGAGAATGCGCCAAAACAAAATTGGTGTCTTTGGCATTTTTAATACTATAGATTGAACCGCCATAACTGACATAATCAACATGGCTATCTGCCAGAAATGCCGTTGTCCATTTCACGGTGGCAGAAGTGGCGGTGATGTTTTCAACTATAATGCCAATGAGATACATTGGCAATTCAACAAACTTACTTAAAACATTATTGGTTTCATTTGATTCCGCGATGGTCTTCTGCCAATCAGCTTCAGCCACAAAGGAATAGCTTTGGCCAGCCGTCAGATTAAAATAAGCCACGGGATAGTCTGACAATGTTTGGCAATTACCCGGTCCAGGCACCTGGACAACATAATTAGTATTATCACTGGTGCCGGTGTGCGTTTTGCCATTGGCTGTCATTTTGATATAAAAAGTGGCAGGGTAACCGCTGACCAGAGGTTGGCTGTTGCCTTCATTGCAGTATTTCACCTTGATGACGGAAGCGTTGCTGGAATAACCAGTGTAGATGTCTTTAATAGTTAAATCAGGTTTCTTTTCTACTGGTGGCGCAAGGGTCTTAAAACTATAAGAAGCCGATTCCGTATTGTTGGTGCCGGTGCTGTCGCCTATGACGGTGACGCGATAGTAATAGGTGGTATTCGGCAGAAGCGAAGTCAGGGTAATAGCGTGGTCAACTTTTGCCACATTGTTGTAGGCGCGGAAATTCCGGCCTTCAACAGTGTCTGTCGGGCCATACCAGATCGACGAGGTGACGGCTCTGTCGGTGCTGAATTTGATCAACGCTGAGGTGGAAATGATTTCCGTGGCTTTAATATTAGAAATCACTGGTTTTGAAGGAGTGGGGGCGGGTAAAATAATAGTGAAAGGCGTATCACTAGAATCGGCATAGGAACAATTCGGATGCGTGTACACCGCACCGGCACAGATCAATATTTTGAACTGGTTACCGGCTTGGAAATAAGAGGAGTGATTAGAAAATTCAGCTGGATCACGAACAGTATAATTATAAGAGTTGGCACTCAGATACGGCTGTGCAAGAATAACGGCTTTTGAAATATCTTGGGCTGGCACGAGATAAATAGCCGCATAAGGATCATTGATATTCACGGAGTTCCACGAAATTGGGTACGTCTTCCCCACCTCCCATTTTCCCCCGTTATTTGGAGAAAGAACTTGAACTCCTGGCAGGCACGCGCCGTCTTGACAACCATTGGGGCAAAAATAACCCTTCGCTCCATAACTTACTTTATCAATACAATAAAATTCCGTTAAATTAATTGGATTGCCTTTATCATCTTGCCCGCCGGTGGAACAATAATCACTGCTATAGCCGTTACTATTCCCGTATACACCGGAAGTAGTTCCTTTCGTATTAAAATTTTGGCCATTATCGCTATCCGTGCACGAAAACTGTGAACATTTTTCATATTCATGGGTATGATCGTCAAAATATGCCCAGACGCGGCGCTGGCTGCCGTCGGTATTCGTTTTCCAATCAACGTCGTCCTGCCCCGGCACGTACCATGGCGACCAACTGCCGCTGAACCACTGGATGCGGTATTTGAGAATTTCCGGGTGAGTGGTAATGTCCAAACCCAAGGACTGATACGCGCTGCCGCCCAACGGCGCTTCCGAAACAACCGTGGAACTCAAACAAGTGGAATTTGAACTGGCTGTGGTGGCATTACTTGGTTTAGCCAGATTAAACAAAAAAAACAAGCTCAAAATTGAGCTAAATACTAATACTCCCAATAATTTGCGTGGTACGAAAAACATACAATACATTTAGTTTATAATATCATTGAGTATTAGTATTATACCACTAATTCCTCCTTTAATCCAGCCTTTTTGGCCGCCTCTACCACGATCTCCTCCGGCACCACGACCTCTTCCTCCTCCGGCGGGCCGACTGTTTCTGCGTGCGCTTTTTCCGACCACGCAGCCGCCTCAGTCGCCTTCGCGGCCCTTGCCGCGACACCTTCCTCTATGGTCTTTCCAAACAGGGACATGAACAGTTCTATGGAACGGCTCGCTTCATCGTTCGCAGGAATCGGGTATGTAACCACTTCGGGATTGGTATTGGTGTCGCAGAGTGCGATCGTGGGCACTAGTTTGCGGCGGGCTTCCCGCACCGCGGTTTCATCATAGATAACGTCAGCCAATATGATGACTTGGGGCAGTCCTTTGAGCGTCCTGATGCCCCCCACCGCCGCGGTGAGGCGCACTCTCTCCCGTTCAAACATGAGGCGCTCCAATTTCGTATACTTTGCCTCCACCTCGGGAGACGCGAGTTTGTGCTCGATGTCTTCCAGTTTCTTAACGAGTTTCTGAATGACCGCAAAATTGGTGAGTGTGCCGCCCAGCCAACGTTCGGTCACATAGGGCGCATTCACGCGGTCAGCCGCTTCTTGCACATGCTTGCGCGCCTGCGGTTTCGTGCCCACAAAAAGCGCCACGCCCCCGCCTTCCACCACGGTGCGGAGGAACTCAAGCGCTTGTTTCAGCTTTTCCACCGTCTTCTCCAAATCAATAACATGGATGCCGTTGCGGACGGTAAAAATGTATTCCGCCATTTTGGGATGCCACTTTGTTTCCTTGTGGCCAAAATGGACGCCGGCTTTTAAGAGTTCGGTCAAAGTTGGCAAGGTTGCCATAGATGTTGCTCCTTTTATACTCTTTTCCCCTGAAGCGCGCCGTGCCCATATCTTAGGAAGAAAGGGAGGAGCGGTGCGCGTGAAAAGGAGAAAGAGAGATGAATAATACTTAAAGAGAATCTACCACAACTATAAGAATTTGACAAGCCATTCTCTTTTTTGCTACATTACTCAACATGAAGAACAATATTCATCCTGTATATTATCCCTCAACCACCATTACGTGCGCATGCGGCGCGAAGTACGCCACTGGATCTACCGTAGAATCCATGCATGTTGAAATATGCGCCCATTGCCATCCTTTTTATACCGGTAAACAAAAACTGGTGGATGCCGCACGGCGCGTTGAGAAATTCAAAGATAAATCGACACGCTCCACCGCGCTTCAAGCAGCGGCCATTGAACGGTCTGCGCGCAAAAAGGTAAGGGAAAAGGAGAAACAACAGGAAGCGGAAACGGCTATCAAAGCGACGAAAGAAGCAGAAGCCGCATCCAAAAAACACATCCGCCAGCCGGGTAAGTAACACCACACGCGCACACTACTCCTGAGGGGGTAGTGTTCTTTTTTGGCAAAATCCCAAATCCCCAATAACCAATTTCCAATAAAACCCTAAATTCGAAACATTGGTAATTTCCAATTTTCAAGTACCAATTTTCAGTCAATTTTCAATTCATCAATTTTCAAACGTTTGAAAATTGAGACATTGGGGCATTGATTGTCCCGCTACGCGGGATCCCGCGAAGAGGGAGAAATTGAAAATTGAGCATTGAAAATTTCTGGGCTGATTGGTCATTAGAGCTTGGACATTGGCCATTTATTTGAACTTTGGATTTACACGTTTATGTTAGATCTTCTCAAAAAAACCAAAGAGAGAGCGCAGGAAATAGAAGAAGCGCTCGCCCGCGAAGACATTCTTGCGGATCGCCACACGCTTCAACGCCTTCAAAAGGAATACCATCAGGTGAGGCGTATTCTTGACGTTGCTAAAATATGGGAATCCCTTGCCGTCGCGCTCAAAGAAGCCGAAACCACGCTCGCCTCGCTCGCGCTTGGGCGAAGCGGGCTCGCCTCAGCCGAAGACGAAGAGCTCTCTGACCTTGCCAAGAGCGAACTGGAAACGCTGAAACCCAAAGAGGCTTCGCTGCGCATACAATTGGTGGAACTGCTCACCCCCGGCGATCCGCTGGATGAGAGGGATACCATCGTGGAAATACGCGCAGGCACTGGCGGCGAAGAAGCGGCGCTCTTTGCGAGCACGCTCACGCGGATGTACCACCGCTATGCGGAAAAGCGCGGATGGACGGTGAAACACATTGATGAGAGCCGGACTGACCTCGGCGGGTATAAGGAAATTATCTTTGAAATAAGCGGCGACCGCGTGTATTCCTGTTTCAAATTTGAGCGCGGGGTACACCGCGTCCAGCGCGTGCCCGATACGGAAAAATCCGGCCGCGTGCACACCTCCACCGTGACCGTGGCGGTGCTGCCCGAAGCGGACGAGGTGGACATTGTCGTGGAGCCGAAAGATTTGAAAATAGAAACCTCTACCGCAAGCGGCCATGGAGGGCAGAGTGTAAATACAACCTATTCTGCTATCCGCATTACCCACCTTCCCACCGGCATCGTCGTCCAATGCCAGGATGAGCGGTCGCAGCAGCAAAATCGCGAAAAGGCCATGGCGGTGCTGCGCGCGCGCCTCTTTGCCAAGGCGGAAGAGGAGCGGCGCGCCGCGATCGACGCAGACCGGCGGGCGCAGGTAGGATCGGGAGAGCGGGCGGAAAAAATCAGGACCTACAATTTTCCCCAAGACCGCATCACTGACCACCGCATCAACATGAGCTGGCACCACATTGATGAGATTTTGGACGGGAACCTGGAGCTAATCATAATTGCCTTAAAAAACCACGAACGCACCTTAGGCGCCGTAAAAAAATAACCTATCCGTTGATGCGCGGCACAGCCCTGAATATATCAGCGGAATCGTATAGGGATTGAATATGTTATTTTTTTAAGCGCCCTTACAGAAATAATCCAAAATGTCACCGCTTCAGCGGGATCCCGCTTAGGCGCCGTAAAAAAATAACATATCCCGCCATTGGCATAATAGGTCTGATAAACAAGGCTAAACCTTATGCTTAAGTGAAATGTTATTTTTTTAAGCGCCCTTACCATAGAGAATTAGATTCAAGGAGCGGGACAAAATACAAAAACCAAAATGAAAATGTAAAATTTATATATTTTGATCTATCATTTTACATTTTGAGTTTTGCATTTTACATTCTAAACCTCATGACTATTAACGAATTACTCCTCTTTGCTAAAAAACAACTTGAACATGTCTCCCCCGACTCGCCTTGGCTCGACGCCGAGGTGCTTTTGTCATATGTGCTCCAAAAACCGCGTCCATGGCTCCTCGCCCACCAAGATCAACAGTTGAACAAGGTAACAATTCAGCAATTTAACCATTTAACCATGCGACGTACCCGGGGCGAGCCTGTCGCGTACCTCACAGGAGAAAAAGAATTCTGCGGACTCTCATTCAAAGTCAATCCATCAGTGCTCATCCCGCGTCCCGCTACCGAAGAGCTGGTGGAGACCATTGTTCAAAGGATACCCCCTCTCTGTCTCCCCCTTACCAAGGGGGAGAACATGGGGGTCTCAAGTAACAATCTATTCACCATCCTCGACATAGGCACCGGTTCCGGCTGTATCGCGATCACGCTGGCGAAACGTTTCCCCGCCGTTAAGGTGATTGCCACTGACATTTCTCGCGATGCGCTTGCGGTCGCGCAAGAGAACGCAACTCGACATGGTGTCTCTGACCGTATCACTTTCCTCCACGGCAATCTCCTTGAACCAATTATTACTTTTCTCCTAACTCATAAACTCACAGACTCAAAACTCATAACTATTGCCAACCTCCCTTACGTCCCCTCACCGGTCATAGCCGCAAAATCTGAACTCGCCCACGAACCCATGTGCGCGCTCGACGGCGGCCCCGACGGTACGGAAATCTACCAGCAGCTCATCACACAACTGTTAAACTGCTTACCTGATAAACTGTTACCCGAGCCGGCGGCGCTCTATTTTGAAGGCGATAATGCCATTATTCCACTGCTTTTAAACCTTCCCGAGACAAAGCAGCTTTCCCAGTGGTATACTGTAGAGCGACAAAACCACGTTCTTTCTCTTCACAAAAACCTCGAAAGGAGGTGAGAAAAATGAAAGAGAAAAAAATAAGGGTGGTTAGGATTAAAATTAATCATCCCTATATGGGGATACCGCGGGAAGTTGCTTTCAAAGAGATTAACTTTAATCTCAATGATATTGAGAATTTAAAGGCTATTGCTTTGGAAGAGGTATTCTCTGAAACGGGATATAATAAAGAAGACTTCAAAGTTGAAGTACTTCATGAAACTTAACCACTCTAACAAGGAAGGAGACACATCAATGGATGTACAGCTCGCATCTCCAAACAGAAAAGGCCGCTTCTGATCTAAGATGCCGGCCTTTTCTCTTGATTATATGAAATCCTCAATTCAATATTCTAGATTCACCCCGTCATTCGACGGGGTGCCCAGTCGGATGACTGGGCAAATTCCAACTTCTATCTTCTAACTTCTATCACCCTCACGGGCAAATCGTCGGATCAAAACTCTGCCCACCCTGCGTATATACTTCATACCAGCACGTGCGCACGCCTCCGTCATTTGCCATTATATTGGTATCAAGCTCGAGATTGGCGATAATCTTATAATGCGATCCAATACTCCTATACGCAAGGCAACCATTCGCGAGAAGATCCCTCACGCCTGCGGCTTTCAAAGGATCAATAGGAATCGGTTTGATGTAATCCCCAAGATGATTTACATACCCTCCGGTATCGGATTGTCCAGGGAGCGCATCCACGCAATTGAAGATCGCGCCGTCCGTACCGCTGTAAGGGAAATATCCATACTGCTGGTAATGGAGCTCCAATGCGTTCCTAAGCTGGGAAATGTTGCCTTTCCTGGTGGTATCGCGCCCTTTTTGCTTGGCATTGTTCACGTTCACCGCGACCAAAGTCGCGAGAAGCCCGATAATAGCCACTACCACCAGCAATTCTATTAGGGTAAAAGCGCGTTTTGCATGGGAGATAAAGTATGACATAGTGTAGTGATTTACTATTTTAAATAATTTATTAGAAAAAATTCTATATTATTGCTTAATTAGTAATTCCAACCTGTGATAACGTTTTGTTCTGTCCGCCACTGCCCTCAAGGAAAAAATATACGGTATAATCAGTAGCAAGGGGAGCGGCTGCAAACGTGTACTCACATGGGGTTGTGTTACCATGATTACATGCGACGGTAGGTACATTGGAGGGATCCTTTAAGTTGGTTGAACCGGGCATTGAAATGGTAATCCCGCCAGTACATTCAAATACCTTTCGTCCTGCTGCCCAGTTACTGCAACAACTTGCATAACTTCCCCCATTCGCGTCCAAGCACAACTCCATGGCAGAATGCAGCTGTTTCATGTCCGCGAGCCTCCTCGCATCCCTTGCCTTAACCCTCGCATTTTTAAGGGCAACGGCAGATAAGGTCGCTATAAGCCCGATAATGGAAATGACCACCAATAACTCAATGAGAGTGAAGCCCTTTTGAGCATTAAATATTCTGCGCACAGATTCCTTTATTAAGGAATAAAATATTAATCTTTTATCGCAGCTTCCTCTGCGGCCTTAGCCTGCTTTTCCGCTTTCTCTATCTCTTTCTCCGTCTTTACTTGCGTGAGGTCCGGAGCCACGGCCGCGGCAGCAGGAGCCGCTTCCACCTCTTCATGTTTCTTCTCAATATTCACCACGACCGTTTCCGGACGGGTGAGTACGTGAATTTGAGGAGGAAGGGCAAGATCGCTCACGCGTATCACATCGCCGATATTCGCAAGATGAGACACATCTACCGCATAATCGGGGATGAGGTCTTGGGGAAGGCATTCAATATCTAAATGGTTAAGGGAACGCACCAACACGGCGCCAAGCTCTTTCACCGCTTTGGCCTCTCCTTTGATCACGATCGGCACCTGGGTTTTCAGCTTCTCCTGCATGCTCACTTCCTGAAAATCCACATGAAGGATCTTCCCGCTCACCGGATCGCGCTGCAGGTCTTTGATAAGCACATTCGCCGCCTTGCCATCCACCATCAGGGAAATGAGGCTCGATTCGCCCGCTTTCCGGTGCGCGGCCTCTAGGGTGCTTAAAGGGACGCTTACCGCGCGCGACTTGAGTCCGTGGCCATATACTACCCCGGGCACCAGATGCTCCCTGCGCAGCGCTTTCACTTTCTTGCCGATCAATGTTCTTAGTGTCGCTAATAAATCCATATAAAATGATAATTCTATATCGTATTACAGTGTATACTTCCGTGCACTTTCAGTATGAAAACATTTCACACGGAATTGCCTGATTTATACACGGAAACGCGCTTTGTGGTGTTATGCTTTAACTTTGCAGAATTTGATGCATCTCTATCACGTCATCAAGGGTCACTTCTTCGCCCTTATGGAATCTCATCACTTCATCCCTTGAAAGATCGGTCAATAACCCTTGAGAAAAAGCGCCTCCCTCATCCAGCGTAATCAAAGCCACTATGGAACTGCCGCAGGTGTTGCAATGGAGATAAATAAGATGCGCATCATCACGCGCGTCAAGCACGGTCGTCTCCCGCGGCGGATAATGGCTTTGGCAAAGGGGACAATGGGAAATGAGCTGTAAACCCTTATGATAATGCCGATCTAATGACATAAATACTCATGGGTTAAGGAATTGCCGCAATTGTGCAAAGAATTTACATAACTTATTATACATAAATTCCCCTCGTATGGTCAACATACAGTCTTGTACAATACATAATGAGCCCCAAATGAAAACCGATTCCACCGCATAACGAGCCCCAAACCCTGTGGATAGCTCTGGCGGCAGGCAAGGTCTTCAAACCAAAAGTGCGAGTCACCATACTG
>JBAZQN010000027.1 GCA_041645165.1 Patescibacteria group bacterium
GGCCAAGCCTGGTATATCCACGATGGCAAGCGTTACTACCTCAAAGACGGCGACCTTGCCTACCAGATCATGCGTTTCTTAAGCAGTGGCATTACCAACAGCGATTTGCGGCAAATAGGGGTGGGAGCGTTGGAATAAATTGAATAGTTTTTTATGTCTGTATCTGCATCTATTGTAGCAGACCTCCGTGAAAAGACAGGCGTGGGGATGATGGACGCGAAGCGCGCGCTGGAAGATGCGGGAGGGGATGAGGCGAAGGCGATAGAGCTTTTGAGGAAAAAGGGGATGAAAGCAGCGGAGAAGAGGCAGGATCGCGTTGCCCGCGAAGGGGTCGTGGAAGCGTATGTGCATTCGAATGCAAGGGTGGGTGTGCTCGTGAGCCTTGCGTGTGAGACTGATTTTGTCGCGCGGAACGACAGTTTCCGCCAGCTCGCGCACGAGATCGCGCTCCACATCGCGGCCATGAATCCGCAGTACCTCGCTCCCGCGGACATCCCGCAGGATGTGCTGGAGAAGGAACGGGAGATTTATCGCGATCAGGTGAGGGCGGAGAAGAAGCCGGAAGCGATGGTGGAAAAGATCGTGGAAGGGAAAATGCAGAAATTTTATAAAGACACCTGCCTTTTACAGCAGGCATTTGTAAAGGACGAGAGCAAGACCATTGAAGATCTCATTGTGGAAGCCACCGCGAAAATCGGCGAGAAGATCGAGATAAGGGAATTTGTCAGGCTGAAAGTGTAATTGTGGAAATTTTCAAGACCCGCTCATCACAAGCGGGTCTTTTGTTTATATGGAAAATTAGGTATTATGAATATGAATAGAAACAGTTTTTTCAACATCAGACAGACACGCCGCGAGTGTCGGACTTCTCGCTGCGGAACTCGCACAACGCTCGGCTTGCTCGTTGCGCAACACGCGTCATCCCGACCAGCGTCGGGATGCGCTCCGCCTCACCAGCCCAAGTCCGATATACGTCGGACACCATGCTTGGGCTGGTTGCGGAGGGTTGCACAAGAGCAATCCTCGCTGGGGGACACCACTTGAACAGCCTGCTCCGTAGAGCGCGAGCGAAGCGAGTGATTCTGCGGGGTTATCGCAGTGAAACCCAACACACCGCAGCTATTATATGTATCAATATTAACAATAGGTTTAAATGGAAAAAAATATATGAAATACCTTTATCAAAGAATCCTTATTAAATTGTCGGGGGAATTGTTTGGGGGGAAGGGGAAGAGCGTTGACCTTGTGAGGTATGAGAAGGTGGCGAAAGAGCTTGCGGGGCTTGTGAAGGAAAAAGTGCAGGTGGCAGTGGTGGTGGGCGGCGGCAATATCATGCGGGGGAGAACAGTGAAGGGCGATGTGCAGGACGAGCTTGCGGGCCACCGTGCGGGCATTATTGCCACGGTGGTGAATGGATTATTGCTGCAGAGAGCGCTCATCCGCAATCATGTGCCTGCAGTGCTTCGTGGCGTTGCGATAGTGAGCTATGTGAATTCAGATGACCCTATCTGTGCGCAGGATGATTTGGGTGCGGGCAAAGTGGTGCTCTACGCGGGCGGCTCTGGAGGCCGTTTCCTCTCCACTGATACCGGCGCAGTGATAAGAGCCTTGGAGATCGGCGCAAATGCAGTGATGAAGGCGACTCACGATGTGGACGGGGTGTACGATCGCGATCCTAAACAATCAAAGCGCGCAGTGAAGTATCCCGTACTGACCTTTAGTGAAGCGATTGAGAAGCGGTTGGGGATTTTGGATCTGGCCGCCTTTGACCTCGCGCAAAAGTATCATTTGCCCATCCATGTATTCAAGTGGGGGACTGGGAGGCTTTTGAAAGTATTACGCGGGGAAAAAGTAGGGAGCGTGGTGAAAGATTAGCCATTTAACCATTTATCAATTTAACACTATAACGATATGCTCAACATAGCCATCAACGGTTTCGGACGCATCGGCAAGGCGGCACTGAAGATCGCCTGGAAGCGGAAGAATATGCAGGTCGTCGCGATCAATAATCCCGGCGATGTCGCGACCTTTGCGCATTTATTGAAATTCGACAGCGTGTACGGGCACTGGGACCACGAGGTAAGGGGGATTCCCGTAAAATCGGTAGTCGCGAGCAAGCCCATAGGGACACTGGTTATTGATGGCGTAAAGATTCCTATTTTTGGCGAAAAAGATCCCCTTCTCCTTCCTTGGAGGAAACTCAAGGTTGATGTGGTTTTGGAATGCACCGGCAGGTTTACGAAAGACGACGCGGCGGCGGCACACCTCAAGGCGGGCGCCAAGCGGGTGGTCGTGTCCGCGCCCACCAAAGGAGGAGAGACGAAGACATTTCTCGTAGGGGTCAATGCGGACCATTATGAGGGAGAGGCGCTGGTATCGAATGCGTCATGCACCACCAATTGCATTGCGCCAGTTATGCAAGTGATGAGTGACGCGTTTGGCGTGAAGAAGGCAATGCTCACGACCGTGCACGCGGTCACCGCAGAGCAAAATCTAGTTGATTCAAATCCTCCCGCGCTCCATCCTGATCTGCGGCGCGCGCGCTCGGCGCTCGCCAATATTGTTCCTACCACGACTGGCGCGGCATCGGCCTTGGGGAGCGTCATTCCCGCTTTGAGGGGGATTTTCGACGGGCTCGCATTGCGCGTGCCAGTGCTCTGCGGGTCGCTTTCAGACTTTACATTCCTTTTGAAGAAGAAAGTGACCGTCGCGCAGGTGAACGGGGCGTTCAAAAAAGCGGCGAACGCCGAGCGCTATGCAGGAGTCCTCGCGGTGACGGAAGAGCCGATCGTGTCATCCGACATCGTCGGCCGCACCGAGTCTGCCATCGTCGACTTGTCGCTCACCAAAGTGGTGGACGGGGATCTCGTGAAAGTGCTTGCGTGGTATGACAACGAGTGGGGGTATGCCAACCGCTTGGTGGAAATGGCGGCAAAGGTGATGGGGAAGAAGTGAATGGTTAAACTGCTAAATTGTTAGATTGTTGAACTGTGTGACTGTTAAATTGTTTATTGTTATGGAGTTGTATAAGCGGGGAGTTTATTTTGTAAATAAGCGTTATATATAGTAAAATAAGGCCATGAGACCAAAACAACGTATGAAAAATAAACGGCAAGTGCGGAAGGAAGTGATGCCTTTTCGGCGATCCCTTTTTTGGGACGTGGACCCGAAAACGATCGATCCCGAGAAGCATGCCGAGTATATCATCGAGCGCGTGCTTGATTTCGGCGAATTAGAAGAAGTGCGGTGGCTGGCGCATCATTATTCCAAGAGACTCATAAGGAAAACACTCAAGGAGTCGCGTGTTATCCATGATAAGTCGCGCATTTTATGGGATCTCGTGTTCAAGTAAAACGCGCAGCGC
This sequence comes from Patescibacteria group bacterium, assembly GCA_041645165.1. NCBI lineage: Bacteria > Patescibacteria group bacterium. The sequence goes on from JBAZQN010000027.1 coordinate 3,365, forward strand.
GAAATGACTTGCATATTGACCGGCTGCCTGCGGCCACCCGCCACGCATTTTTAGAAAGCGTACGGGATAGGTTATTCGCAACCGCAGGGTGGTACCTCGCGGGCGGTACGGCGCTCGCATTGCAAGTAGGGCACAGGGAGTCGGAGGATTTGGTTTTCTTCACCCCGCGGAAGAGTTTTCAAGAACCGCAATTTGAGAAGAAGCTTATGCTCGCCGGCAAGTGGCGGACTGACTTTCTTGCAGAGGGCACTCTTTACGGAAGATACCAGGATGCGAAGATGAGTTTCATCGCGTATCCTTTTTTTCATCCTTCCTCGTTTCTTCAATGCGGTTCGGTGCGGATGGTGGCGCCTCGCGACATCGCCGCGATGAAGATTGAAGCGATTAGCCAGCGGGGAAGGAAGAGGGATTTCGTGGACCTGTATTGGTATGGGACAAATGTCGAACCGATTGAAAATGCGATTTTGCGTTCTTTCAACCAGTATGTCGGAGAAAACAGGAATTTGACGCATATTATTAAAAGCCTCACGTACTTTGCGGATGCGGAGAAAGACCCCATGCCAAAGCTGTTTTTCGAGGCCGATTGGCAGACAATAAAGGGTTATTTCTTGCGCGAAGTGCCGCGGATGGCGCGGAAATTGCTTTTTTGACATCTTACCTCCCCATCCATCCACCCTCATGAAGGGTGTTTTTTATTTTTTGGCGTTTTGTGGTATTTACCAATTCCCCAAAATGGTAAGGAATGAGTGGAGTAGAGTCCTCAAAATGTTAATATTTGTACGCGCTTACCTGGACCCCCTCAAACTCCCCCTTCTAAAGGGGGAGATCATTGTCCCCGCCTATGCGTTGTGAGAGGTTTTGATGTTTCTCAAAGATGAGCTTAAACGCTTGGCTCGTTGATTGCGATTCAAGCGCTCGGAGGCAGCTTCGCTCGGATCGGGATGAGGCGGAACACTTCCTTTATTTATTAAGTTATGTCTTACTGTACATATGAGTACAGTAAGATGGACATAAACGTGTATATTCTGGTATGCTGTTTTTCGTGATTGGATAATAACAATTTAATGGCTCGTATGACCCTTCATGAATCCTACCAAAAGGAAATTAGCTCCCTCACTAAGGTGATTAAAGAGAGGTATCAGCCCGAAAAAATTATTCTCTTCGGTTCAGCGGCGCGTGGCGAACTCCGGCAGGGGAGCGATATTGATATGCTCATTATTAAGGACGCAAAAGGACGGTCGTATGATCGCATGGTGGAGGTGTTGCGGCTGGTTCAGGGGGCGCAGCCTCGTTTACCTTTCACTCCCATCGTGCTCACGCGCCAGGAGTATACGCGCGGGCTTCAAGAGGGCCGTTATTTTTTTCGCCAGATTGAAAAGGAGGGAAAGGTGCTCTATGAACCCTCATGATTCCAAAGAGCCGTTCGAGTGGCTGGAGAAAGCGCGGCACGATTGCGTGGCAGCAGTGAAGTTGCTGGAATACGGAGGGCATGCGGACACGATCGCGGTACACTGTCACCAAGCAGCGGAGAAAGCGCTAAAGGCGGCATTGCTCGGGATGGGAATTGATTACCCGTTCACGCATGATCTTACCCTGCTGGTTCAGCTTTGTATCGACCAGGATGATTCATTCGGCGTATTGAGAGATGCGATGGTGCGGCTTGCGCCTCTTTACGAGAGGGAGCGGTATCCGTGTTATTGGAGGAGAGGAACCCTACGCCGAGAGTGAATTAGCAAATTTTGTACATATGGCACAAGAGACGGCTGAGTTTGTTCAGAGTAAGATTGCTGCACATATCTGAAATTGACTGTAATTTGGTCGAGAAGCACATCTTATTGTTACACCAACCTACTCACCGCCGCTCTCCCCGAGGAGGGTGTTTTTTATTTTTTGGCGTTTTGTGGTATTTACCAATTCCCCGAAATGATATATAATTAAGGGAGTAGATTCCCCTAAATTATATTAGTATGGCAATTATTGCGCGTTTTATCCAAAAAAACATTGAGAAAAGCTTATTTCAAGGTAAGGTTATTATTATCTATGGCGCACGACAGGTAGGGAAGACTACGCTTGTGAAAGAAATTCAGAAAAAGTATCCTGATGCAGTATATTTTAATTGTGACGAGCCGGATGTCAGGAGCGCATTGAGCAATAAAACGTCAACTGAAATCAAAGCTTTTTTGGGGGAGAAGAAGCTTGTCATCCTTGATGAAGCGCAACGGGTTACCAATATCGGCATGTCGCTGAAGCTCATGGCAGATACGTATCCTGAAATGCAGATTATCGCCACGGGTTCATCTTTATTTGATTTAGCAAACAAAATTATTGAACCATTGACAGGGCGCAAACGGGAATTTTATCTTTATCCGTTGTCCTTGGAGGAAATGGCTCCACGCGAGGATGATATAGTGAGGGATCGGCTGTTGGAGAGGAGAATGATATATGGGATGTATCCGGAAATTGCCACAGGGAAAGGAGACGCGCTCGATGCGCTGAAGGAGGTAGCACGCAGTTACCTCTATAAGGATATCCTGCATTTTCAAACGATTAAGAACAGTGAAGCGGTTGAGAAGCTTCTGCAAGCGCTTGCGCTGCAAATCGGCAATGAGGTTTCATATAGCGAATTGTCATCGCTCGTCGGCGTAGATAAAAAAACAATTGCGAGCTATGTGAACATTCTTGAACAGGCATTTATCGTATTCCGTGTCACGCCCTTTAACCGCAACCTGCGAAATGAGCTGAAGAAGCTGCGCAAGGTATATTTCCATGACACGGGCGTGAGAAATATCCTCATTAATAATGTAAATCCCCTGCATCTCCGCCAGGACGCAGGCGTGCTCTGGGAGAATTTTATGATGAGTGAACGGTTAAAAATGAATCAGAACCACGGATATGAGAAGAATATGTTTTTTTGGCGGACACGGCAAGGGCAGGAAATAGATTTAGTGGAGGAGCACGGCGGGCATGTGGCGGCGTTTGAGTTTAAGCTCACGAGTGACAAATACCGGATGCCTGCGGTTTTCCAGAAGGCATACCCCGGCAGCAGCATCACAGTCGTGCATAGGGGAAATTATAAAGATTTTGTCCTTTTAGGCTGATAGCTGTTTTATTTTTTTCATTATGGTAATGAATTTGATATGGATTGAGCCGATATTTGCATCAGAATAGGAAAGGTGTATAGTTTAAGTCGTGATAATGTCATTATGATATGCTCGATACGCAGGATATCCAACAATTTAAGGGGATTCTTGAGGAAAATAATAAAACGCTCATCCTTGAGGTAGGGAAAGTGTTGGAGCAAAATATCCTTCCTATTCTTGATGATCATGGTAAAATGCTCGAGGCGCACGGTAAGATGCTCGTAGAGCACGGAGAGAGGTTAGGCCGAATCGAAGCTACCATGGTCACCAAGTCTTACCTTGATGATAAGCTTGCCGATCTTGAAGGGCACCTCATTAGCAAGCTCCGCAAGGAGGACGAAAAACTCAACCGCCTTGTGGAACTTTTAGCGAATAAGTCAATTCTCGCAGTAGAGGATGTGGCGTTCTTGCGCCAAATTGAAGTATTCCCTTCTTTGCCAAAAGTATCCATATGACCCGTTTTCTGTACTACAATCTTAGGGTTTATAATCCCTTGTCTTTAAAGCGCGCGCAGGTGGGGATGTGGTTGTGTACGCGAATATTGGGAGATACAATTTATCAGAACTAAAAGGCGGTACCTTCACGGGTACCGTTAAATGTTTGAATGACTTATACAGGGATTTATACACACTTGGTTGACATATTAATTTGGACTTTGTAAGCTTTCTCCGCTCCGTGTTCAATTTGAGCACGGAGGTTTCTTATAACCTTAGGCGAAACCAATATAGTTTCTTTCACAATTCAAGCAAAGGAGATAGTATGAAGACGATCATCATGATGAATGGCTTTCCAGGAACTGGCAAAACTACGGCGGCCATTAAAATTCAGGAAACTCTTAATGGTGTGGGCGTTGTCAGGAGAGATTCTTTTGTAAAGCAAGGGAGTTTGGTTGGTGTCCACACTCTTGAACAGTATTCTCAGAGTATAAAAGACACGCACGAAGTATTTTATCAGGAGATAGAACGCCTTCTCTCTGATTATGATATAGTGGTGTTGGATAGCGTATTCCGTAGTCTTGACTTGCGCGAGAGAGTATATACTATTGTCCAAAAAATTAATGCCTGTTGTTTTCTGATCAAATGTGTGTGCGGACGTGAAGAGCATCTTAAAAGATTACGCGAAAAGATAAAAAACGGGGAATGGATTTTCGACTCTCCTGCAGAACTGCTCTCATTATACGAGCGGGAAGCTCAAGCATTGACTGATGATGAGTTGCGCACCGTCAACTTTTTGCAGCTTGATACTCAGGGCAATAGAATCACCCAAATTTCGATAAAGTCTGATGAAGCAAGCGTGATCGCACGGGCATTAATAAAGGCACTGACGTAACGAAAGAAACGATCGTCCTATTGCCCCGATTCAGTAAATGGATTGGGGCTTTTATTCTGTACGCTGACGGCGCAGTACAGTGGTAATACGTGCGCATACTTTGTTGTTGACAGCGGTCAGAGCATGGGTTAGAGTATAAAGCAGTTTTAAGAATTATTACTACAACATTCCATTTTATGATCAATTGGAAAATTAATGATACAACGCTTAAATATAGAAACTCTTGGATAGAGGTTCGCGAGCACCAGGTAGTTTTCCCCGGAGGGAAAACAGGTGTATACGGCGTTGTCTCAATGCCTGATACGGTTGCGGTCATAGCCCGAGAGGATACTGCCATATACTTAGTACGACAGTATCGGTTCACCGTGAATATGGATTCATGGGAACTGCCCTCCGGGCATATACGAAAAGACGAGACGCCTCAGAAAGCTGCGGAAAGGGAGTTACGTGAAGAGGCGGGGTTGAAGGCGGGAAAATGGAAATCGCTCGGATTCGTCCATCCGGCTCTCGGCGTGATGAACAGCACGAGATATCTTTTTTTAGCAGAACAGCTCACCGCGGCACCAACTTCCCATGAAGATGCCGAAGCGTGTATGAAGATAGAAAAATTTCCGTTAGAAGAAATTTCGAAAATGATTGCCCGTAATGAGATTTTCGACGACTATCTCATTGCGGCACTTTATAAATTAACTACCCAAAACGATCATTAACAAATGAAAGGAGAACAAGATGAAAGTACTGATCACGGGAGGTTCCGGCGTACTGGGTTCTTCCATTCGTGTTGAAGGAAACAGAATTGAAGTGCCTGTCATTGCGCCACTCCATTGCGGGCTTGATGTTACTGATTTTGAACAATGTCGCGATTGGCTTCGAGCACTTTCACCAGGTGACGTGCTCATCCATTGCGCGGCGATGACGGACTGGAAACGCTGCCACGATGAACCGCAAGCATGTCACTCAACGAATGCAGTCGGTGCCTGGAATATTGCAAAGGCCGCGAAAGAACGTGATGTGCTACTCATCCATGTTTCAACGGATGCGGTATTCAACGGCAGCCTTCGCAATGAAGGGTATTGTGAAGATGACCAACCGAGCAACCCCACTAGCGTTTATGCTATCTCCAAGCTTGCTGCCGAGCACTTGGTCCGTGAGACCGATTGCAGGGTTCTCATTGTGAGGATCGGCTGGTTGTTCGGGATAAGCCCCGAAAAGGATCAAAAATTCATTGGTGCAATTTTAAAACAAGCCTCCGCGGGTTTGCAGATCAAAGCAGTGGACGACAAGCGAGGCACCCTCGCATACGCACCCCATGTAGCAAGGAGGATGCTTGAATATGCCCTCAATCAAACCCAAGGAATCAGGCACCTGGCAAATCAGGGTGTCGTGAGCCGCTATGATATAGCAAGGAAGGTGCTCGCATTGTGGCAATATACTAATCCACTAATGAAGGTCTCTTCATGTGCGTTCCCCTCACCCATTAAGCGTCCAGATTTCTCTGCGTTGAGTACCATCTATCCCGACGCAGAACTTCCCCATTGGGATGAAGCACTAGAAGAATACCATTCAATCTATGGAAACCGTTTGGAACAAGAAAGGAGAATGTCATGAAAGTACTCGTAACAGGAGGAGCTGGGTTTGTTGGAACTCACCTCTGCCAGTTCCTGCTGAGAAATGGGCATGTGGTGACCATCTACGATAAACTGGATCTCAGGGTGGTGAATCCAAGGGCACTGCAATGGACAGAGGTAGAAGGTTGCAAAGTCATGGAAGGGGATATCCGAGATGAACCGAAACTTATCGATGCGATGAAACATCAAGACCTCATTATCCATGCTGCGGCACAATCGGCGGTGGATTTAAGCATCAAAGACCCCGTCACTACTTTTGTAACCAATTCTTTAGGAACGGTTCACGTCTTGGAGGCGATGCGACACAGCGGCGTAAAAAGGCTCCATTACGTCTCGACCGATGAAGTCTTCGGTGCGGCAACCATACATCCCTTCACTGAACATTCGCTCGTACAACCCGGCAATCCCTATTCTGCGGGTAAAGCCGCCGCCGAGTCCACCATCTTTGCCTGGGCAAATACCTATGGCATTGAAGTTACCATCACCAATAGACCCTTTGCAAAATAATTTCGTTAATAAGTCGCTTCTTCCCCAATCCCAGGCGGTTAGCTTCTGGCTAACGTCCTGAAATTGGAGAGGAAACAGACGGATTTGAAGGTTGCGGAATACTGCTCTT
>JBAZQN010000028.1 GCA_041645165.1 Patescibacteria group bacterium
AGGAGATGAAAAAAGCAAAGGCCGCCTTATTTGAGAAATTGAGAAAAAACTTTTAACGCGCTATTGAAAATCACAGTCCCTGGTGACTATTGATTTGGGGCTCATTCCTTGACTGGAAAATACTCATACACATACCCATAACTGCTCACTGAGTAATGTTCAATGCCCATGGTTCAGCCCCCCACACTTCCCTCTCCCCCCTTCTAAAGGGGGAGACCGTTGCCAATATCCTCCCCCTATGGCTTCGCCATATCTTGATGATAAAAAGGGGGAGGTGGTGGGGGTGTCGATGGTCAGTGAGCGTTACACATGCCCCTCTCTGCTCACCGCAAGCACCAGCCCCGCTCCCATACATGAGGCAATCAGGGCGCTCCCCCCATAGCTCACAAAAGGCAGAGGAAGCCCCACGGCAGGCAGCAGTCCGATATTCATGCCAATGTTCACCGCAGTTTGAAAAAACAGCCACACGCCCACTCCCAGCGTCAAAAATACTGAAAATTCATCACGCGCAGTACGCAATATCCTCATAATGCTCCAAAAGAAAAGAACGAACGCGGCGAGCATCACGCTTACCCCTGCAAACCCAAGCTCCTCCGCGATGACCGCAAACGAAAAATCTGTCGTCGCCTCGGGAAGGAAACGGAGATGGCTCTGCGGCCCCCCGCCGATGCCGCGTCCAAAAAGCTTTCCCGCGCCCACCGCAATGACTGATTGCCGTATATTGTAACCCATGCCAAATGGATCAGCGCGGGGGTTGAGCAGTGTTGCCACTCTCTGCTTCTGGTAATCCTTCAAAAGAAATAGCCAGCTGAACACCGCAAACACTACGGCAATCAGGAGGAGCATGAATGCCATGCGCCGCGGCACGTTCAATAAAACCATGAGCGCGCCAATCACGCAGAGCACCAGCGCCGAGCCCGCATCCGGCTGCGCAAGCGTGAGAAGTATGGGGGGCGCGAGAAATACCGAACTGCGCACTACACGCGAAAGCGGGGAATAAAGGAATCTCGCGCGTTCAAAAAAAGAGGCGCTCATAAGCACGAGCCCCACCTTCATAAATTCGACGGGCTGGAGGGTAAGCGTTCCAAGTGTAAACCACCCCTGAGTGCCGCGCAAAGTGGTACCAAAAAAAAGTACTCCTATTAATAAGGCAACACACCCCGCGTAAAACGGCAATGCAAACGTCCTGATATGGCGGCGCTCCATCTGCCCGATCGCAAGGAACAATCCGATGCCGATAATAAAATAAATAGCATGCCGCAAGGGACGGCCGCTTGCGCTCCCATACGATACGCTTATGACTCCCACGAGCCCAAACACGCAGAGCACGCAAAGGGAAGCGGCCAGCCCCCAATCTTTTATTGAAAAAAAACGCTTCAGAGAAAGCGTGGCCATACCACAAAATAAACAGTTTATCAGTTTAACAGTTTATCAGTATTACTAGGTAGCCATTAATCTCCAAACGGCGATACGGTCTCCGCGGGCAAGGGCATTAAAATATTTGGATCCAAAGTATTGAGCGCAATGTCAGCAGTGGTGCGGGTGATTTGCGGAAGCAGTTCCTGCCATGCGACCGATGCCGCCCGCGTCTCGCCGCTCGTCAGTTGTTCAAGCGTGGTGAGATAGGCCGCGGCGATATGCTGCCCTTGCCAGGCCACTATGGTCACTGGCACCACCCAAAAAGAATACGGAGAAGCGTTCACCACTTCGAAATCAAGACGCGTGGTGCCGTTCCCCAAAGGGACATACCGATATCCCTGCACAGTAAGTGAGCTGATATCCAAACGCGGATCTCCCTGCATCCTCCACCACGAGAGGGAAGATAACTCAACCCGCGGGACCTCTCCCTTTCTGAATTGCTGGCGGAAGCTCGCCACTATGCGCGTCTCCATGGGGAGAAGAAACGTGGTTACGGCGGGAAGGCGCTTGGTACCAATGAAAAATTGCACCTGTACATCATCCGCTATCCACTGCTCATTAGGATTACGGAGCGCTGCCACGATATCTCCATACCCTTCGGCGCCTTCCACGGATTCAACCTGGACAACCTCCAAGGGGAGCACCTTATGGCTGGCGCGATAGGAAGCAATATCAACGTAAGTATCATTTAGGCTCCCTTCCAGCGCGGTATGCTGCGCGACTCCTGCGGAATAATTTATATAGGTTACCCACAACCCCGCAAGAATGGCGACATCGCATAAGAAAAACAAAAAGACGACCACCCGCCGCAGAAGCTCTTTCCTGCGGGCAAAGTATTCAGCGAGCGCCAGTTTCCATAATGCGGGATCCTTCTCTCCCGCTTCAGGCATATACGAAGGCATATAGGTATAGCGTACAACAAATAAGCAAATCGGGGAATACCGTTCAACGCACATATTCAGAGTTTTCCAGAAGCGAGGGAATGTCGATTTTTGAGAGCTAGGCATCACCGATGGTGTGGTCGTCTGCCCGAAAAAATCGTGCATTCCCGAGCGTCTGAATAGGAGGAATGCAATTGACGGGAAAAAGGTGAATAGTTACCGTTCAACTTGAGCAAATGAGCGCACAACAGGTATACTGAAAGTGTTTTATTGCCTATAACTTACACCATATGTACGAACACTCACGCGACATTCTCAACCTTACGCTTTCGGCTTGCGCCGCACTCCTCACACTCCTCCTCGCCTGGCTCCTGGTGTATTGCATCCGCGTCATGAAAACGCTCGTCAATTTGAGCCGCCGCATCGATGAGACGATACGGCTTGCCGAAGAAACGCTTACCACTTTGCGCGACCGCGCTCATGACCTTGCGAGCATACTCCCTCTTATCATGAAAGCGGTAGATAAATTGGTAACTTACGTAGGCGACAAGAGAAAAGCGAAGCGATCTCAAACTACCATCAATGCCAAAGATCAAAGTTCAAATGTCAAATGAATATCCAAGCCCAAAGTCCAAAACATGTTTTGAAATTTGTCATTGGGATTTTGAACTTCCTTTGAACTTTGGGTTTTGTCCCGCCCCTTGAATCTGATTCTCTAAGGTATGCGGGATCCCGCTGAGACGGGAAATTTTGGACTTCCCACACGGATATGTCATTTGTTCATCTCCACGTCCATTCGCACTATTCTCTCCTTGACGGGCTTCCTAAAATCCCGGAACTGGTGGCGCGCGCGAAAGCGGGCGGCATGAGCGCGCTTGCACTCACTGACCATGGCGCGCTCTACGGGTGCATTGAATTTTACCAGGAGGCCCGCAGTGCGGGCATAAAGCCCATCCTGGGCATGGAAGCGTATGTCGCCCCCCATGCGCTCCACTTGAAACGGCCGAAAATTGACGAGTACGCATATCATTGCACGATCCTCGCGGCGAATAACGAAGGGTACCGCAATCTTCTTGAACTTGCGACTATTGCGCAGCTTGACGGTTTCTACTACAAACCGCGCATTGATATGAAGTCGCTCGAACGATTCCGCAGCGGGCTTATTGTCTTATCCGGATGCTGGTTCGGCGAGATCGCCACACATTTAAGAGAGCGTAAGGCAGTGCGCGCCCGGGAAGCGGCGCAAGAGTATAGCCGCGTAATGGGGCCTGGCAATTTTTATATTGAAATTCAAAGGAACCCTCTTGTGGATGCGGAAAAACGCAAAGAGCAAGAACGCGTCAATGGTGAACTCGTGAGGCTCGCCCGCGAGCTTGATCTGCCACTGGTGGCGACCGCAGATATCCATTATCTCTCCTATGATGATAGGGACGCCCATGACGTTTTGGTATGCATCGGCACGGGAACTACCGTGACAGAAGAAAAACGTCTTGACATGCGGGGGATAGACCTCTCTTTTGCCGAGAGCACCACCATGGAAGAAAGGTTTTCTGACTTGCCTGATGCCTTAAAAAACACCGAGATGATCGCCGAACACTGCCATGTCACGCTTACCCTCGGCAAATGGCATTTCCCCCAATTCCCGCTTCCCGCAGGCGAACATCCTGATTCCTACCTTACCACGCTTGCCGAAGAAGGATTAGTGAAAAGAATTGCCCGCGTCACCAAGGAAGCGCGCGACCGCCTGCACTACGAACTTGATATTATTCAAAAAAAGGGATACGCAATGTATTTTTTGGTGGTTGCCGATTTTGTCCGCTTCACCCGGGAACAACACATCATTTCCACCACGCGCGGTTCTGCTGCAGGCTCACTCGTGGCGTATGCGCTCGGGATTACCACGCTCAATCCCCTTGATTACGAGCTTCCCTTCGAGCGTTTTTTGAATCCCGAAAGGCCTTCCCCTCCTGATATTGACGTCGACCTTGAAGACTCGCGGCGCGACGAAGTTATTGAATATGTGACTGCAAAGTATGGCGCGTCGCGCGTCGCGCGCATCGTCACCTTTGGCACCATGCTCGCGCGCGCAGCCGTGCGGGACGTATCGCGCGCCCTCGGCCTTCCCTACGCGAGCGGCGATACCATTGCGAAACTTATCCCCTTAGGGATACAAGGGTCAGCCATGACGATACGGAAAGCCAAAGAAATGGAGCCGGAACTTCTAAGGCTTTCCCGCGAGGATCCGACAGTCGCTAAAGTGCTCTCTCTTGCGGAAAAAATAGAAGGATCAGCGCGCCATGCGTCCGTGCACGCCGCGGGGGTCGTCATCGCGCCGACCAAGCTCACTGACTTTACCCCGCTCCAGCGCGAGAACGACCGCACCATTATCACCCAGTATGAAATGGGCGCGTGCGAGGCGGTCGGGCTTTTGAAAATAGACTTTCTCGGGATCCGCAACCTCTCCATTATCGGCGAAGCGATCCGCATCATTTCCGCGACCACGAACGCGCACATCGACCTTGAACGTATCCCCATGGACGACAAAGCGACATACGCGCTCCTCGCGAAGGGCGAAACGATGGGACTGTTCCAGCTTGGCGGAAGCGGCATGACCAGATATTTAAAAGAATTGATGCCGACAACCATATTCGATATCATGGCCATGATATCGCTCTTCCGCCCCGGCCCCATGGAGAGCATCCCCGAATATATTAAAAGAAAGCATAATCCTCGTCTCGTCAACTACCTCCACCCAACCCTCAAACCCATTCTTGAGCGCTCGCTTGGCATCCTCGTATTCCAGGATGACGTGCTCCTTATTGCGGTGAAGCTTGCCGGCTACACGTGGGCCGAAGCCGATAAGTTGCGCAAGGCCATGGGAAAAAAGATCCCGCGGGAAATGCAGATGCAAAAAGCGAAATTCTTAAGCGGCTGCAACGGCCATGGGCTCGATACCGCCACAGCGGAGGAACTCTGGAGCCTCATTGAACCGTTTGCCGCGTATGGGTTCAACAAGGCGCACGCGGCCTCTTACGCGATTGTTGCCTACCAAACCGCATATCTCAAAGCCCATTTCCCCTCGCAATTCATGGCGGCGGTCATGACGGCGGAGAGCGATAATCTTGACACCATCGCCGAAGCGGTGCAGGAATGCAGGAAAATCGGCATCCAGGTGCTCCCTCCTGATATTAATGAGAGCAGAAAGCACTTTACTTATATTTCAGACCATGCTATACGGTTTGGGCTCGCGGCGATCAAGAATCTCGGAAGCGACATGATCCAGTCCTCCATTCGCGAACGAGAACGAGGCGGCCATTTCGCCTCTCTTGAAGATTTCCTTACGCGCCTTCCCCAGGAAACCTATAATAAGAAATCGCTCGAAAGCCTCATCAAGTCAGGAGCGCTCGACCGCTTTGGGGAAAGAAATGCGCTCCTCACCAACCTTGAGCGGCTCCTCGAATTCGTGCGCCAGAGGGCGGGGTCAGACGAGCAGCAAACCTTGTTCGCAAGCTCACCCAAAGAGCGGAAATGCTTTCTCTCCCCCGCGCCCCCCGCGACGGAATCCCAAACGCTCTCTTGGGAAAGGGAGCTTCTTGGGCTTTATGTGACCGCGCATCCATTCGCTAAAATTGCGGAATCCATCCGCGATGTGCTCCCTTCCCTCATGCAGCAGCTAGACCACGCCGCAGAAGGCGAGCTCGTAAAAATGGTGGGCATGATTTCAACAAAAAGAGAAGTGCGCACCAAGCGAGGCGAGCTAATGGCATTTATCACGCTGGAGGATGAGAGCGGGAGCGTAGAAGGCATCGTATTCCCGCGCACCTACCGCGATGTCAAGGATCTCATGACGCTCGATACTCTTATGTTAGTGCGCGGCCGGCTTGATGCAAAAAGCCAGGAGAGAAAACTAATCTTGGAAAGCGCCGCGGCGGCAGACACGGCCACACTCCGCTCTATCCTCCTCACTAATAATAATGGAGTTCCTCCCCAATCAGCAGAACCCCTACAAGACCTTTCAATGCTCAAAAAACATATTACCATCACCCTTCATACCGAACTTCCCGCCGAAGCGCAGAGCAACTTGAGAACGCTTTTTGTGCGCAACGTGGGCGATACCCGCGTCTTTATTGCCATTCCCCATCAGGAGAAACTGCGCACTATTGAGACAGACTTCCGAATAAGGTACGATGAAGACATGAAAGCTTCAATTGAACGTATCTGTGGACACGGTACGGTAACTGAAAATACGGCATGAAACAACAAACACATTCAATAATTCAAATCCCAAACCCTCCCGCTCAGGCGGGATCCCGCTTTCCTTGAATAAGGAATCAAAGAGCGGGACAATGACCAATATCCAATAAAATCCAAATGACTCAATGACCAATTTGGGAATTGGGTATTGGAAATTGGGATTTTACACTAAGGTATGCCTCGCACTCAACCTCATTCTCCTCCCCGCTTCTATGGCCGCATCGCAATAGGCTTCTCTATCCTCACCGCCTTGCTGGCCTTAGTTATTGCCGCGCTCTCCCTTTCACGCGCCACCATTACCCTCGTTCCCCGCACTTCTCCCCTTACCTTGCAGACAGTACTTACGGTCCAGTCCCCCAACGCTCCTGCGGCTCCAGACGCGATTCCGGGTACCGTCACCACCAAAACAGTGACCTTGGAAGGGAATGTGCCAGTCACGGGCGGCACGCTGATTCCTGACCGCGCCCACGGCTCCGTCACCATCATTAATACTTATGACCGCAACCAGCCGCTGGTAGCGACGACCAGGCTCCTCTCGCCCGAGGGAGTGCTGTTTCGCATTACCGACACAGTAACCGTACCCGCGGGAGGCGAGACGGAAGTGGAGGCGCGCGCCGATATCCCCGGGAAAGAGGGGGATCTGCCCCCCACCCGCTTCACGATCCCCGGGCTAAGGCAGGGGCTTCAGGATAAGATCTATGCGGTTTCCAAAACACCGATAACGGGAGGAGAGCGCAGAATCTCCACCATCACCGAAGACGACATTGAAAAAGCAAGAACTGCGCTCGCGCGCATAAGCGCCGACACTCTCCAGCAGCTTAAATGGGAAAACGAAAGCGACGATACGTTTATCTCTTTCGAACAACTCAATGAAAAGGTAATGACTCCCGTTGGCGAAGAGGCGCAAAGCGCGCGCATTCAAGGAATGTATCGGATAACTACGATCCACGTTGACCCGGAAATACTCGCCACGCAGCTCCAGGAAAAAATACCTGCACGGCAAGACAGCACCCTCGCAATTACAAGCCTTGATCCGATTGAGCTGTCCGTAGATCGGCTCACCGCGGATGGCGCCGTCGTAAGCGTCACCCAACGAGGAGAAGTCACTATTTTGCTTTCTTCGCAAGGAATCGACAAGAAACGCCTGACGGGGAAAAAGGCAAGCATGGCCCAGCAAATCCTTCAAAGCATTCCCGACGTCAGCGACGCGCAGATTGCTCTGAAACCTTCATTCCTCCCGTATCTTCCTTTCTTAAGCGACCATATCACTATCACGATACAAAATCCTACTTCACCTTGACCGCACATGAAATCCATATCAGAATATAATCCTTTATGTTAAAGAAAAAGATTATTAACACTTTAAATATTATTTGCCGTACACTAAAGGGTAAGAAAATCAAATGGGTTCTTATAGGAAGTACAAGTTTGGCCTTACAAGGAGTTCGCATCACGCCTGAAGATATAGATATTCTTACAGATAAAAAGGGTGCGTTGGCGATTGGTAAACTATTCAAAAAATATGAAATTGCCCCCGTGGTATTTGGTCGCACTGAACTATTTGAATCATATTTTGGCAAATTTGACATCAACCGTACCAATGTCGAGGTGATGGGCAACCTGAGGGAAAAATTGGATAATCAATGGACCTCTCTTTCCAAAAGACTAGCTTCTCCTAAACTAATAGAAATCAATAAGATGAAAATACCCGTATCTCCCTTAATAACACAATTGAACGCGTATGAAAAATTGGGGAGGAAAAAAGATGCATTACGAGTAAAAAAAATAAGACACGCGTTAAAAGTGGCCCACACCAATACCCTTTCCGCTGCTTAATAGCCAATCCCAACATAGTTATTAACTATGATCGATCTGAAACAGCTTCAAAAAGAAATTTACGACAACAAGGTGGCGAAGGAGTTTAACGTGACGGACATCCCCCTCGAATTCGGATATACCTACGAAGAGCTTGCAGAAGCGTTTAAAGCGTACCGCAAACAACTGCCGGATCTCGGAGAAGAGCTAGCGGATGTTATTATCTATCTTCTGGGACTCGCCGCTCTTTTGCACATTGACATGGAAAAGGAACTGCTGAATAAAGTTGATAAGAACAAAAAGCGCGAATATGCGATGGTACACGGAAAACACGTGCGGACGAAGGAAGGATAAGGCTTCCCTACCTGATGGTGCCGATATAGATCATTAGAAACTGTTACCGTAGAGGGGATTTAAAATTGGGATCGACCGCAGCGCTTTTGAGTATCGTACAGGATTTGTAATCGCTTTTCAACTTCACGTTTCAGCACGAGCGGATTG
>JBAZQN010000029.1 GCA_041645165.1 Patescibacteria group bacterium
CAGTATGGTGACTCGCACTTTTGGTTTGAAGACCTTGCCTGCCGCCAGAGCTATCCACAGGGTTTGGGGCTCGTTATGCGGTGGAATCGGTTTTCATTTGGGGCTCATTATGTATTGTACAAGACTTTCGCTTGACAATAAATTTATTTAGTGTATAATCTGCTCATACTTGGCTAAACGATAATCGATCTTGGGTTTCAACGAGTCGCCCTTGTCATAAAGGGAATTAAGCTAAATCGATTTCGATACAACAGGAACGTTACGTTACATGCCAAGAGAAAGGTCGTTTATTTTCAATTGGCACATAACGTATGTTCAATGATGATCAATCAGATGGCGCACCTGCTGCACCGCAGCAGGGTGGCTATCAGGGCGGTTACCAGCGCGGAGGAGCAGGCGGATTCAATCGGCCGATGCGTCAAATGTATGACGTAACGAGCATGAATCTCACTTGCGCGCAATGCGGAACGGCAATCACCGAGCTCCCATTTCAGCCGTCATCCGATCGCCCTGTCTATTGCAGAGATTGCAATCGACAGCGCCGCGAAAAGTTTTCTCGAAATCGGTACTAATAAACCATTTCAAGATAACACCTCCCCCGCAATATGCGGGGGAGGTTTAGTTTTTGGGTCATTTCATCTTCATTTTTATCGTAGTTGAGTCGGAGACAAGCTCCGACGCTACAAGGGTGATAAAAACTGCGGGTTTCCACGAATAAACGAATCAGCGGACATGACTGTCCGATTCGCAGGTTGTACGGCATTAAGCTGTAAAAACGTGCCATTCCCGCAAACAAATGCATAGCGTTTTTTAGATAATTGAATCAATTGTCCCGAGGCGCTTGACAATGAATTGCGCTCATTTTCCGCCATATCATGAATAGGGACAGCCTCAATAATTTTTAACATGATAAGTTTTTCCTTCTGATCCAAAATAGTCCATGATCCCGGCCACGGTTTATAAGCGCGTATTTGCCTGGCGATTTCATCAGACGTTTTAGACCAATCAATTTTCCCGTCTCCCTTTGTTAATTGCTTTGTATAACTCGCGTGAATATCATCTTGCGGCTGTGGCTGCACTTTTCCGTTCGCATAATCTAGCATACCATTAACCAGAAATTGAGCGCCTAGTCTTGCGAGGCGATCAGAGAGGGTAGGAGAGGTATCAGTTGGATTAATTAGAATCGTTTGCTGCGCGACAATAGGTCCATGATCCATTTTTTCGTCTAAGAGTATTACGGTGATGCCGGTCTCATGATCGCCATTGAGGATAGCAGTTTGTATGGGTGAAGATCCACGATAGCGGGGAAGGAGAGAGGGGTGGAGATTGAGCGCACCCTTTGCAGGGAGCGCAAGGAGCGATGAAGGCAGGATTGCGCCGAACGCCACTACCACATAAAGATCAGCATGATATTGATTTAATTGATGAAAAACTTTCTGATTATTGATGAGGTGTTCCGTTTTGATAACTGGCAATCCTAATTCCTCTGCACACTGTGCTATCGGAGAGGGTGTTTTTTGCAATGAACGCCCCTTAGGTTTGTCCAATTGGGTCACTACCGCTTGAACAGAAATTTTTTCGCTATCCGCCAAGGCACGGAGCGAGGGAAGGGCAAATTCAGGAGTTCCGAAAAATACGATTTTTATCATAGCGGTGGCGTATGCAGAAACGCTTTGAACCCTTCCTGTTGCACATGCGTTACCTTGGTGGTAAATCGTGTCACGCGATCAATATAAAGAATGCCGCGTAAATGGTCAATTTCGTGTTGAAATACCCGCGCAAATAATCCTTGGGCATTGAGGGTGGTGCGCGTTCCTTGCGCAGAAAGGAATGCAACCTTAATGCTCGTTGCGCGCGGCACCATACCCGCAATGCCGGGGATAGACAAACACCCTTCTTCGTCTTCCTGCATTTCTTCTGATGCTTTTATTATTTTAGGATTCACTGCCACAAGAGGCCCTTTGTCTGTCGCGATGACTGCGATATTCACATTGATCCCTACTTGCGGAGCGGCAAGGCCGATGCCGTCGCGCGCCGGCATGGTATCGCACATGTTTTTTATCAATACGATAATTTCTGGCGTTTTGAGTTCCATTTTCGAAATATCTCGGGAATTGTTCCGCAGGAGGGGCGAAGGAATGGTAATAATAGGCAAAATCATACCCCGTATATCAACATCCAACGCCACACTTGGCTGGCGTGAGATAATAATGATGAATGAATGCGACTTAGGTGAAATAGTGTCATAACAATGTTTGGAAGAAAAGTGTGGCGATCGGTGAGGGAGGCAAGGAAGATATCATTTAATACGCCCGCCGAGATTCCTTCGTGTGAATCCATTCTCTGCTCGTAAAGTATTTGCCTCCCTTTGGATGTTGTATTGCGGGGCATAAGCACATATTATAAGGAGTCTGGATCTACGTCAATCACAGCGCGCGCGGGCAATTCGTTTTTCAATAATTGAAAGAGTTCGGCATGACTATTTTGATTTCCGTTCTCATCGCCGCGAATTGAAAAAGCCATGCTTTTAATTTTACGCCGGTATACGAAAATGAGCGGAGTGCTTGAGAAACCATTTGCATTTATTTTTATTACAAGTTTGTCTATCTGCGGCCTAAGTTTTAATTCTGCATTACGGTGAGGGAGGGGAATAATGATATGGATAATGCGCGCGAAAGGCGGATAAGATAATTTTTTTCTCAGCTTAAGCTCTTCATTATAAAAACGGTTTGTATCGCCCAATAAGGCCGCAAATACCGGATGATCCGGTACTGAAGTTTGAACGCAGAATGCCGCGCGGAAACGCTTACAGAGCATTCGCCATTTGGTCAATTCCTGGAATGTGCGCTCAGTCGCAGTGAACCAAGGCCGCGCAAGAAGCATATCAGCGCTTGTTAAGGCGACCATGCCGATTGGATGGTGTGAACTACTTATCGTATCATTCACTTTCCCCACCACACAGGAAGGCTCACGAAGCGCCGATTTTAAATCTCCGGAGGGAATACTGTGAGACTTTAGATATTCAATAATGCGCGCGGGGCCAAAACCCGTAAAGCGAAGAAAGAGGCCATTGCAATGCGGGCAAAAGGGGGGGATCACCTCACGATATCCGCATCGCGTGCATACTACTTCGCCAGAAAGAGCTGTTTCCCGCGACAGAAGATGCGCGCATGCGGGGCATTTAAATATGTAATGGCATTCATGGCACTTAAGAAACGAAGCATATCCCGATAGCGCCGTAATAATGAGCGTATTTTTTTTATTTCGCAAGAGACCCTTAATCCGATCAAGTACCTGTGGATGCAGGGGATCGAGCGTCAAATTGCTTTTACTGCAGTCAATAATGTCAATGGATGTTCCGTTTCCCTGATGTGGCCGTTCACGGATGTCAGATTTGTAAAACGCAGCAAAACTAGGACATGCGCTTAAGGTCAGCACCTCTGCTTGATAGAGAGAGCGCATAAGTGCAATGATGCGGTGCAGGTGATAGCGCGGGGGAGGGGCGGTTTGAGTAAATGCCGGATGCTCTTCATCGTCAATGGTAATCGCATGGAGCCGCGCAAAAGGCAGAAAGAGCGCTGCACGTGTGCCGACGATTATGCAAGGGTCACCAGAAAGAATGCGTGAGACAAGCGCAGCAATTTCCTTCTGCGAAGTCCGTGAGGTGAGACTCACCGCATCAATTTTATTTTTACCCAAAAGATCAATGACTTCAAATATGCGCTCGTTAGTAGGGGCAAGAATAAGGTGCGGTCCGCTCATGAACGCTTGTGCGCGTTCAATGATATATTTATTGCGCACAGACTCCTGACTCCACCAGACTAAAACTGGCTTATCTATTTTCTCCTGTCTAAAGGAGTACCTGCGCTGCGCAGGCCTCATATATCGTTCTGGGCTCCGTATATGCGCAAGTTTCAAAAATCGTGAAGGATGATTTAGCGTATCCTGCGCCACTGCGGAAATAAAACGTATAAATGAATTTCCCACCGGTAAATAAGGAACAAGGCCATAAAGCTGCTTTAGAGGCGTTTTTATTTCACTGGAGGCATTTATTGAAACTACAAGGCCATGGAGCGTGGCATTCCGGAATGGTATAGAAACCCATGCGCCTATTTGGAGTGCGGGTAGGGGGGAGGGGAGCAGGTATGAAAATAAATAAGGCGCGTTCCATGGCAACCGTGCATACGGAATAACATTGACTACGCCCTGCCGTGACATATTGTTATCATTAAAAAAGGTATTCTGAAGTAAGGTAACCGATTCCGAAAGGCGCTTCATATGATAATTGCTTATACGCGCACTGAACTCCTTCAAGAGCGCCTAAAAGTATAAGGAACGCCAATATGCCGCTCTCTTTTGCCTCTTCGCCATATCGTTCGGCGTGTTCAAGCAGACTCCGTACTGATTTTTTCTTGAGTGCTGATATGACAGACGTATCGAATATGACACCTTCCGCATGATACCCTCCGGGCGATGAAGCGGTGAGATGATGAGAAAGATCTCCCACCGCAATCAGCGCTACTCGCCGAGGTGAATGGCTGATCGCATCGCGCAGCGTTCTCCCTACGCGCACATGCTCTTGAGGGGTGCGCGCGGGAGAGGGATAAAGAGGTATGATCGAACATCCTGCTAATTCAGAAACACAGAGGAGAAATGCGACAATACTTGCATAATCAAGCGATTGTTCAGTAATGCCAGTTACAAGCGAGCGTATTTGTTCATTAAGCAATTGATATGCTAATGAAGGAGCGCCACGAAAGGTATAATGTGAAAGGTCTCCAAATGATTGGAGCGAGCCCTGATATTCATCTGCTATGTTAATTGAAATGGCATGTGGCCGCGCACCATATTGCGAAATAAGCACAATGCTTTCCGGTCTCAATGCGGCAAAGCCCGCGCGAACAATTCCCATCGCGTGATGGGTATCAACAAATTTTTCTTTTTGTACACTGCCGACCTGCGGAAGCAGCAATGGGCTGGGTGGAATAATATACGCGGAGGTAAACATACTATTAATCGTCTTGCGCGGTTATATCGAGTATTGGCCCTTCTGAATGAAGGTTCCATATTTTTTCAGGTATTACAAGTACATTTTCATCCTTGTAACCTAATTTATGGAATGCGTCTTTGGATGCAAATACCCTGCGGGTGCCATTGGTAATGATTGCCACTTGGTCTGTGCCTTCAAGCCCTACAAGCGTGCCGTCTGTAAGCTTCAAGGGTTCGCCCGTTTCAAATTGTTCGAGATTTGCAGGCTTAATGCGTATAAGTTTCATTCCAGGAAAACGCTTAAGCATTTCGCGTGCGATCAGTGCATGTTTCACGCCATCCTGCACATACCATACGCCTCCGCTTGCCGTATCTTGGAGAAGCGCTCCTGTGGGATATGCGCTTTTTTGCGTAATAGGCGCACCATCTGAAACCGCATTTAAGTCATCCCATGTAGCGTCAATAACTTCTTCGGGATTAAACCCTAACTGTCGAAACGTTTCGCGGTTGGCAATTCCTCTTTTTGTATCGTTCACCATAAGAAACACCGTGCCTCGAGGCGAGCGTACTAGAGAGTATTCGGGAAATTTTATTATAGAGCCTTCCTCATAATGCATAAGGTCGCTCAATGTCACAGGAATTATCTGCGAATAATTAATCCGGGAAAGCGCAACAGAAATCGAAGCGAACTTTCTACGCCTTCCTTGCTGAATGAGCCAAATGATTTTTGAATCTTTGTCCTGCACTACAGTGCCATCAGGATAATTTTTTGAGAACCAACGGTCCCATATTGCGACAAAATTCAAGTTACCGTGAAGATGAGGGGTATAAGTATATAGCGCCCGTGTTGCATCGTTGGTCATAGTCACTAATTGTCCATCAATAGAATAGGTCTGACCGGTTTGGAAAATAAATTCATCGGAATGTTCCAGATAATAACGGAGTCTCCATGCGCACCGATCTACTTGAACGGTGAAACCCCGATAGGCTTGGAGAAGGGGATCCTGTTTGCTGCATGCATCGCATATTCCAAAACCGGTAGCCCAATCATATTGATCCTGCCCGGGATTCCCATCTTCTATTAGGCTTTGCTCTTTTTGTAGAAGTGTGAGAAGCGCTTTAGGATTAATTTGGTATACCACGGCCGAATCAGCAATCACCTGTGCCGCGCGTTGGCGCGTGGCAGGATCTACATAATGGGTAAGTGTGCTTTTTTTCTGAAATAGAAAATCCTGGATTTCCTGCAAATTCAAACTTGCCCAATCAGTAAATTCATAATCTGATATTAAATAATTCGGATCCCATGCGGCAACAGTAGGATACCAAGGTATCAGCTGTGCCGCGGCTAGAATGACTAAGAGATATTGTTTCAATTTCATGATGCTATTATACGCTTATTTTACCTAGAAATAAACTCTTTTATCCATTTTATAGCTGCGGAGTGCCGCAATTCGCCGCGAGGACTGTTTGAGCGACCCCGCAAATGCGGGGGAGCGAGTTCCGCAGCAAGAAAGGCGGCACCCGCAGCGTGATTACCATATTCTTAAACAATCTACTTTATAAATGGTAAACCATTTAAATACGGCTCGAGAAAACTCGAGCCGTGCCTCTTAAATATTACTGTACAGACAATCTGCCATCCTTGATGTCAATAGCAATTTTCTTCAGCCCTTTCCCTTTTTCTATCATAAGGCGCGCGACAGGATCAAGGATTTCCTTCTGAATCAAACGCTTCAAAGGGCGCGCGCCATTCACGGGGTCGTATCCTTGTTGCGCAAAGAATTCTATTGCACGGTCGCTTGGCAGCAGGGACTTTTGGGGTGTGGATAGTGCATACCCACCAATTGTCCCGTACTACACCACCTTCCTTCAATGATTACGATACGTTTTAAAGAACAGTATCAACCGAATTTCCCGGACAATCTCGTAAACGAATATGGCATATTGTTTAGTTTAAAAAAATATATGAATTAGCACTCTAGTATAACGAGTGCTAACGCGATTATTGCACGACTTTTGATAAAAGTCAACCCCTAGTCTTGTACAATACATAATGAGCCCCAAATGAAAACCGATTCCACCGCATAACGAGCCCCAAACCCTGTGGATAGCTCTGGCGGCAGGCAAGGTCTTCAAACCAAAAGTGCGAGTCACCATACTG
>JBAZQN010000030.1 GCA_041645165.1 Patescibacteria group bacterium
CCCATCGTTCATCGCTTCGTTCGGTCCTCTATTTTGCGACAGGGTTTGCTATTGTTTCTCTGGCGGCAGGATTTAGCATCGTGCGGGTACTTGCCGTAACCTCGGGTGAAACTCCCTCAAACGTCGCCCTCGATCAGATCACCGTAAATTCCATGCGCCTCTCCTGGCGGGACAATTCCTCGGGAGAAACCGTCTTCCGCATAGAGCGTTCCACAGACGGCGCGAATTATTCGGAAGTCGGCACTCTCTCAAGCGCGACCTCGAACACCACGGGCGCGAGCTATACTTACACTAACTCCGGCATGTCCAGCCTTTCCGCGAATGCCAAGTACTGGTACCGCGTGCGGGCATGCAATGGCAATCCCATCACCTATCAATCAGGCAAGGTGTATCTTGCCACCGTGAATTTTGGCCAGTGCACGGGATACGGCGCGGCAAGCCCCAAATTTACTCTAGCCAACGCGCCCGCCTCCTGTTCTGGCACAGCCGACAATTCTGATCCCACGCGCATCAACTGGACCTGGGTTTCAGGCGGCGTCCAGAGCGGTTTCTACGCATCTGATGCCGCGGGCAACACTGGCTGGGTAACCCGCACCTATTGGAACCAGACAGGACTCTCCTGCGGTACGAACTACACGCTATCGGTGAAGGCAAGGAATGGCGATCTTGTGCAGACCTCTTCAGTTTCCTGCACCGCATCTACGAAAGCGTGCGCCCAGCAAATATGCGGCGACAATGCAACGAAAGAAATAGAAGGGGATTATAATGACAGTATTTGTCTTGAGAATGAAGGGTGGATGTGGAATGAGACGGATGGGAATGCCGGTGGCTCCTGCTGGAACGGCATGTGCTGCGGGGATGATAGTAATGAATATTGGATTGTGCCGGGTACTTTTACAGATTGTAACGGACTTACCCTGTCTCCCACACAGCCCGCGAATGCGTGTTGCTCAAATTCATCGGACTGTGTCGATGCAGACGGGAGCTGCATAAGCGCGGGAACCTATTTATCAGAATGCCGTGTGTGTCCCAGCAAGGGTACCAGCAATCACAACATAGTTACAGACTGCGATTGTTGCAGTGATGGCGTAGATAATGACGGCGATGGCAAAACGGATAGCGCTGACAGCGATTGCGGAGGCATCCAGTCGGCAACCTGCGGCGACAACTCCTACAACGGCACCGAGTATGATTACAGCCAGTCTTCATGCCAGGCAACATTCGGCTCTTCTAGTTACGGATTAACCTCCGGTGACGCTTCCGGTTCCTGCTGGAACGGCATGTGCTGCGGCGATGATAGCAGTGAAAATTACAATTATTGTTATCTTGAAACTGGACCTCGTAATTATTTGACGGTTGGTCCTTATTGTAGTAGTCCTACGCCACAAACAGCTTGTTGTAATTCAGTTGATGATTGTGTAACTAAAACGAATAGTTGTGTTAATGGTAATACGGAAGCTTCCGGTTTGAACCCCGGAGGCGTAGATAATGTTGCTTATTGTAATGCAGGAACTGTAAGTGGTGGATCGTGGCGTGATTGCGATGTTATAGCTCAAGGATTCTATATTTGCAGTTCGTCAACCTGTGGTAATTCATCAGGTATATACGCTGGTGAATCAGGAGTAGGAGAATATCCAGACACGTCTACTTTAGGTTGCTGCGGCGACGACAGCAGTGAAAATTATCAAATAAGCCACTTAATGAATTCTGACGGCGCCACTGGCGGTGAAAAGAGCGCTTGCTGTAATTCCAGCAGTGACTGCGTTAAAAATGACGGCACCTGCATAAGTAATAATACTTATAGTAATCACGGTGGAGACGCCAGTTCGGATCAAGAATTATGCACTAATAAGGATTGGTATGATCAGGATGGCAGTCAAAGCCGGTGTCAATATACCTGGTTTGACGGCACTATGAATCGATGTGAGAACGCCGGACCTGGAGGCAATTGCGACGATTGGGATGGATATTCCGATAATTGGTATGTTGGCGCTCCTTACGCTGATCCTTACTATTGCTGCGGCGATGACGCGAATGAGAAGTTTGTCCCGGATTGTTCAGGAAATCCTAATGTTGTGTGTTGTCCTAGTACTGCTAATTATTGGAATGGTTCATCATGCGTGGCGAGTTGTCCGACAGGCGACACCACCCCGCCCGCAGTATCAGTGTTTGGCGCACCTAGCAAATGGCAAAACACCAACAGCGCCGCGAGCGTAGCCTGCTCTGATACAGGCTCTGGTTGCAGCTCCTCCAGCTACAAACTCAAGGCGTACACCTCCGCCGCCACCTGCTCCAAGAATTATTCAGACTACATGCTCTCATCTCCCCAGACCGTAACCGCCCACACGTTCTACTGCGCCGCGGCAAAGGATAATGCAGGCAATATAGGATTCTCCTCCACTGCAGCTGAATTCAAGGTGGACAAAACCGCACCCGTGGTTTCCCAAGCCGTTGCCCGCTGCGACAGCTACACTGACATTTGTGCGAATGACAATGATTCTACCATATACTTCACCTGGTCGCCCTTTGACTCCGGCGATTCTGGTCTCGTAAGCTGCACCGCGGAGCTCAATGACACAACCCCAGATGAATCAGCAGGCATCAGCGGCAAGGATACTGATACTGGCAAGAAAGGCAGTAATGCCTACTATGTCCAGTGCAAAGATGCGGCAGGAAATGTCTCGAGCGTGATCAGCGACGGGATTAGCATTGGTGTGAAATAAATTTCAACCCATCATTTAGGAGAGAAGGCCCCCTTTCATGGGGGTTCTTCTTTTGTGACATGGTCAAGTGCCCGCGGAATCAGATGTGCACTTCAGCAAGGTATTTTTTTATTTTTGGGCATTTTGTGGTAATGAATTTGATATGGATTGAGAACCCCTCTTTATTTGTTTATTAGGTTATGTTATACTGTACATATGAGTACAGTAAAAAGAAACACAACGCAACAGCGTTTTGCCCAGTTGGCACAGCTTAATGAGCTTATTTTTCATGCGAAAGATTTAGCGAATCTTTGGCATATCAGCAATCCGAACAACTTACACACTACGCTTAAGAGATATGCGCAACAAGGCCTCTTATACCGTATCTACCGAGGATTTTATGCTTTGAAACCGATCGCAGATCTGGATCCTTCGATGCTCGGTTTAAAAGCGCTGCACGAGTATGGCTATGTCAGCACGGAAACGGTCTTAGCGAACGCAGGAATAATGCAGCAAGCGAGCGGGCAAATCACGCTCGTCAGCGCACAATCAAAACGATTTAAGATTGGTGATTATTCGTATCGCTCGAGAAGGTTAGCGGATAGATTTCTCTTTCAAGACATTGGCCTTGAGAAGGACGGCTCCCTCAACATCGCTTCCGCAGAAAGAGCGGTGGCGGATATGTTGTATTTCAATCCCGCCATATATTTTGACGGCAGCAGAACCATTGATTGGAAAAAAGTAGCGCATATTCAAAAAATCATCGGTTATCCCTTCACGCCATCTCGTTATGATATTACCTCACCCAAAAGAAGCCGTGCATAAGGCATGGTTATATAGGATATTGATACATCTTTATGACGATAATGCGCTTTCCGCTGCGTTATATTTTAAGGGCGGGACGTGCGCCGCGATGCTCGGGTATCTGGATCGTTTTTCCGTTGATCTGGATTTTGATTTTATGCTCCCTCGGGAGGAGATTGATGCCACAAGGAAAAAGATGGAAAAAATTTTTACATCCTTAGGCTTGGAGATCAAGGATAAAAGCCAAAACACGCTGCAGTATTTTTTAAAATATTCCGCCGCAGCGCATGCGAGAAATACCATTAAAATAGATGCCACCTTTCCGCCCGTCAGATCCAATCAGTATCAGGCCTTCAGGTTGCCGGAAATTGACCGTATCGTTACCTGCCAGACCATCGAGACCATGTTTGCCAATAAACTGGTGGCGCCGCTTGACCGTTATGAGAAGAACGAATCAGTTGCCGGCAGGGACGTCTATGATATTCATTATTTTTTTCTGCAAGGCTATCGCTATAATCACGCGGTGATTGAGGAAAGGCGCCACACCGACCTGCCGGCCTTTTTTCAAGAATTAATCAAATTCACAGATACCCATGTCAATGAAACAACCATTACCCAGGACCTGAATTTTTTGGTGCCTTATGATAAATTCAGAACTCTTAGAAAATGTCTTAAAAACGAGGTTTTGATGTTTCTCAAAGATGAGCTTAAACGCCTGACTCATTGAGCGTCATGTATTTTTATTTTTTTTCATTACATTGTCAGGAGTGCATTTTGTAGTTCTATAAAAGACTCATTTAGCATTCAGTATTTTCCAAAATAAGCGCAATATGGACACCACCCGTCGGAAGACCCACTGGGTCTTCTCGACTCCCCTCCTTACTAAGAGCCTGCCCCGTGTTTATCACGGGGAGGGGATGGGGAGGTTTCCTTTAGGAAAAGGTGAATAGTTCAAGACTCATAATGTTCAGTCTCCAAACCTCATTGACACGCCAGGCGCAAGGAGTATAGTGAAAGCGTGGGAAAAGCTCATATATGATCCGTTTTCTGTACTACAATCTTAGGGCTTATACACCCTTTCTTATAAAGCGCGCGCAGGTGGGGATGTGGTTGTGTACGCGAATATTGGGAGACACAATTTATCAAAAATAAAAGGCGGTACCTTAGCGGGTACCGTTAAATGTTTGATAATATTCTATTTACAAAAGCTCACGGATTATGGATACCTTGGTAATATAGGGTTGCACTAAAGACAATTATTTTCACGATCGTATTTTTAATTGTCTTCACAATCACAGGCAGGGAGGAGATGGGGAGGCCTCATTTGGAAAAAGGTGAATAGTTACTTTATACACACCCTTGACACAAACCCCTAAAAGGAGGTATATATAAGCGTTATTCACAAAGATTGAAGGAGGCAGTCTTTAATTTAAAGGATATATGAATTATCCATCTCTTCGATCAATCGCATCGTTTATCGCAGGATTTGCCATAGCCACGTTGGTTTTGGGATTTGGCGCGCATACTGTCATGCCATTGAGCGAGTATGCCGCTGCTGCCTTAGACGAAACCCCCTCAAACGTCACGCTCGATCAAATCACCGTGAATTCGATGCGCCTCTCCTGGCGGGACAATTCCTCGGGAGAAACCGTTTTCCGTATAGAGCGTTCCACTGACGGCACGAGTTATTCGGAAGTAGGCACTCTCTCAAGCGCCACCTCGAACACCACTGGCACGAGCTATATTTACACCAACTCCGGCATGAGCGGGCTTTCCGCGAATACCAAGTACTGGTACCGCGTGCGCGCGTGCAACGGCAACCCCACTGCCTACCAATCAGGCAAGGTGTATCTTGCCACGGTCGCCCAGGGCGACTGCACGGGGTATGGTGCTGCGATTCCCAAGTATACTCTCGCAAACGCTCCCGCCTCCTGTGCGGGTACAGTTGATAAGTATGACGCGACGAGGATTAACTGGACCTGGGTTTCAGGCGGCGCCCAGAGCGGCTTTTACGCGTCTGACTCTGCAGGCAACACAGGCTGGGTGACGCGCACCTACTGGAACCAGACAGGCTTAAGTTGTGGCACGAACTACACGCTCTCCGTCAAGGCAAGGAATGGTGATCTTGTACAGACCTCTTCAGTTTCGTGCACTACCTCGACTAAATCTTGCGCGCAAACCTGCGGTGGCAATACTCAGTATAATATTTCACGACAAGTCAGGAGTTGTAGCGGCAATGACTGCCCCTCTTTTTCTACTGATGCCAATGATAAAGCCTGTTGCGCCAATAGTACTGATTGTGTATATAACGGCATGTGTTATGGAAGTGGGGATTCCTTTAACATTGGCTACCCCGGACCGCGCGACGTGGCACTATGTGTCAATAACGAATGGTACGACGCTGATCTTAATTATGATCAGGACGCTTCCTGCATACAGAGCGCAGGCGCGTGGATTCTGGGCGGAGAATTAGGAGTAGGTGAATATGATAATCTGACCAAAACAGAGTGCTGCGGCGATGATAATGCGATTGATGGATCAGGCACGGAACAGCAGGTAACCTCGTATTGTTCTGGCTATACGGGCGGTCCCAAATGCTGCAGCTCATCCTCTGACAAGATTGACGCGTCAGGGAATTGTGTGGCGAGTTGTCCGCAATCGGTACAGAACACCTGCGGCGACAACTCCTACAATGGCACCGAGTACGACTACAGCCAGTCTTCATGTCAGGCAACCATCGGTTCTTCCAGTTGGGGCCTCAGCTCCGGCTCAGCCTCCGGTTCCTGCTGGAATGGCATGTGCTGCGGGGATGACTCGAGTGAATATTACTCTCAATGCAATAATTATAATGGCGGAGCAACATGCAGTGGTTCTGGAGCTTGTTGTGATAGTGGAAATAATTTAGGTGGAAGATTTGATTGTGTT
>JBAZQN010000031.1 GCA_041645165.1 Patescibacteria group bacterium
CTTGTTGAGGAAACCGAGGGGTGGTGGGCAGGTCTTTGGGGTGAGAATGGTAAAGAAAAAAATGTTGCCCCCTATCAGTTATTGGTG
This sequence comes from Patescibacteria group bacterium, assembly GCA_041645165.1. NCBI lineage: Bacteria > Patescibacteria group bacterium. The sequence goes on from JBAZQN010000031.1 coordinate 88, forward strand.
CAAAAACAATCCGGTTCAAAAAATAATTTAGTTGGTCAAGTCGATTTCCCGAGTGACTGGGAAATAACGTCGCTTTACGGTCAGGGAACAAAAGCAGAAATGTCGCGAGTTATTATGGAAGCGTCGTTGGATTCTGACAAATTTTACTCATTTGGTTTTTTAATTGATTAGAAAATTAAATTAAAATATTTTATGCCAGAAGCGAAAATAAAAAAAAGTAGAAGCAAAAAGGTTAGCGCCGCGAAAGGGGCAATAGAAAAAAATGATGGAAAAAATGTAAAAATGATTGAAGCCGCGGAAAAGAGGGTAGAACTACCGCCGGCCAAAGAGGTAAAAATGTTTGAAAATAAAAAAAATAAAAATAAAGTTAGTTCCGTCGGGTCAAAAATCCAGACGCGGGACAAAAAGATTATTGAAAAAGAATTGTTTGAGATTTATAAAGATCAAAACGGAGAAATTCCAGATATGTCGAAAATTTATCATAAAAAGAAGAGCCGAGCTAAAAGGACTTTAATCGGTCTGGTAGCTTTTTTCGCTTTTTTAGCCGCGCTTTCCTGGGCTGGATTTTTCTTTTTTGGTCAGGGTAGAAATTTTAGCGGAGATAAAGTAACTTTGGAAATTATTACGCCCACAACGGTGGCCGGGGGAGATATGGTTGAATACACTATAAAATATAAAAATGGTGAGGGTGTGCCGCTTGGCCGGGCCGAGATTCAGGCCAAAATGCCGGAGACCTTTGTTTTATCCGAAACAGTTCCCGCTCCTTCTGAAGGAGATAATTTATGGCGGTTGGGGAGTTTGTCCGCCGGGAAAGAGGGAGAAATAAAAGTTAGGGGAGTTCTCCGCGGAGCAATTGATAATTTAGAAGCGTTTCAGGCAGTTTTAACTTATAAGCCGGCTGATTTTAATTCTGAATTTCAAAAAGTTGCGACAGCCGTGATGAAGATAGATCGCTCTGTCTTAGATTTAGAACTTTCCGGACCGTCAAGAATTTTAACTAAGAGTGAGGCGCTATTTAAGATTAAATATAAAAATACCGCCGCGATTCCGCTTCAGAACGTGAGAGTTTCTGTTCCCGCGCCGCAGGGTTTTTCTTTTAAAGAAAAAGCGGACGAGGCAGGAGTGTTAAGTTGGGATTTAGTGGAAATTTTACCGTCCGAAGAAAAGGAAATAGAATTTCACGGATCATTTGGCGAAGCGGTGGAGGGTGAAAAAGAAATTAAGGCAGAGATAGGTTTTTTTTCCGGCGATAAATTTTATTTACAGAAAGAAAACATTTTTAAAACAAACGTTTTGGCCGGGGCGATGGCCGTGACGCTTGTCGCGAACGGCGACTCCAAGGATCGGACAATAAATTTTGGTGATACCTTAAATTATTCTATTGCTTATCAAAATAAAGACAAAGCGGATTTGTCCGAGATTGAAATAAAAATGGTGTTTGAGTCGACTTCGCGCAATAATAAAATGATTTTAGATTGGGCTACATTGAAAGATGATGAAGACGGCGTGGTGCTCGGCACCCAACTTTCTCCGGAGGTTCGCCAGGGGACAATCACCTGGACAAAGCGGCAGATTCCCGCTCTCGCTAAACTCGCGCCGGGCGCGGAGGGGATGATTAATTTTCAGATCAAACTAAAACCGTTCTCTGAATTTCAGGGTTGGGATACTAAAGATTTTGAGATTAAAAGTTTAGTCGCGGTAAAAATCGGGAAAATGGGTTCGGAGACCGGGGAGGAAACAATTTTCAGCAACACAATTAATCTTAAAGTTAATACTAATCTCGGATTTCAAACGGAGGCACGATATTTTAATGACGATAATATCGCCGTGGGTAGCGGGCCTCAGCCGCCCAGGGTCGGAGAGGTTACGGCTTATCGGATTTTTTGGACGGTGACGAATTCTTTACATGAAATAGAAAATTTGCGTGTGAGCACGGTTTTACCAGAGAATATTAATTGGTCAAACAAATATGAGATTACGGCTGGAGAATTAAAATTTAACGAGGCGACCCGCGAAGTAGCGTGGACATTGAATCGGATGCCACTTGATATTCAAAGTTTGGGAATAAATTTTGAAGTGACGGTTACGCCGACTGCGGTGGAAAAAGGCAAACTTTTGACTTTGCTTTTAGGAACAAATCTGACTGCCACGGATAAATCAACCGGCGGGATAATTACAAAAGTCACCGACGCCTTAACTTCTAATCTTGATGGCGATCCCGCGGCCGAGGGTAGGGGAATTGTGAGATAGTAGATTTAAGATTATAGATTTAAAATTTTCGTAAAAACTAACGCTTAAGGGCGTTAGTTTTTTGTCTTGGTAGATTTTAATTAATTGTATTAAAAAAAGCCAGTCTCGACAGCATTCAGACTGCTGGTCGAAACTAGCTTAGCAACTTACCCCCTCTTAATTGCGTCAATGATTAGTGTCTCCACGGCGACACGATCTCCGAGATCCTGTATTTTCTCGGCTACAACTCGCGCAGCGCCCAAGTTGTGACTTTTCACAAGAGCTTCTGCGAGAATTTTGTATGCGCCGTCGCGCAGTCCGAATCGATCGTTCTCGTTGATCTGTTGTACGGCTGCGAGACATATTCTCAGGAAAGTCGTGAACACATCGCCGGCTAATTTTTCGATCGGAGACTGTTCACCCGTGCGAACAACCCAGCACGCATCTTCCTGCCCGCGGCGGAGGCGGGTCATTATGGACGCGTACGCTACAGTGCGATCGTATCCACTTGAGCATTTGTCAGCGGCCGTTCGAGCATCGCTTAGCAAGTCGAGAGTCACAAGTGCTTGGGTGATGTGCAGATAGGCAACGGAGCGCTCCCCCTCGTCTCGAATTCCTTCCGCCGAGGCAAGAACGGCAGCCAGGTCAGGCATCTTTCCCAACTTAGCCGCGATCGTCAAAAAAACCTTGACGCGAGTTCCTGCATCATCGATTTTTTTTACGAGGGCCCATGCTCTTTCGTAGTCTTGGGCTTTCTCCAACGCTTCATAGAGCTCTTCGAAGAGTTCGTTTTCCATCGTATTTCTCCTTTGTCTTCGATGGCGCAGAAACGATTATAAAATTTATCACAATATTTTAATTTTGTCAAGGTATTGTACAGTTAACGTCATGCTTTAACGGCTTGACAGTTTTTACCAATGGACTATGTTACAGGTATAGGATTGCTGTTGGAGGTGGTTCTTTGACAGTAAAAGCCACATGTTAGGTAGGTTCACGGCTGGTAGTCGTGAAGGAGGCAAGGCAAATGATGTGGAAGGTGTTCGGGGCCCTGGTTTGCGCTCTTTTTTTCTCCGGCTGCGGGGATGAAGCGGAGTGCAAGTGGGACGACAGCCGTCCCTGCGGGGTTTGGCCCTGCGAGGGTGAGCAGCGCTGTAACGCGGAAACGAAAACGTGGGCCGAGTGTTCTTCGCTCGACCGCTCCTGTGGCGACTGCTGTACCTGCGTTGAGGTTAGTGGTGGGGTACAGCCGCGCATGGAGAGGAACACGGGTGCTGCGGACTACTGCGACGGTCGGGATAACGACTGCGACGGTACCACCGATGAAGGAGTATATGGGGACACTTGCCCCTGCTCTCCGCCGGGGATCACACAGTTGTGCGGTACTGATGTCGGAGAGTGCAGTATCGGTATCCAGACGTGTACCATAGATTCCACTGGCCCTCCTCGTACGGACAGGACTTATTGGTCCGATTGCATTGGCGTAGTTGAGCCGGTCGACGAGACTTGCGACGGCGTGGACAACGACTGCGACGACGAGACGGACGAAGGTTGCGAGCCCGAGTGCGTTCCGGTCGACGAGACTTGCGACGGCGTGGACAACGACTGCGACGGCACAATCGATGAAGGCTGTTGCCTTGATCATGACGGCGACGGCTATCTTGGTACGCCAACGGGATGTGGCCCCGATTGCGGCGACGATTTTCCGGTGGGTCCATCTGTGCATCCGGACGCGCCAGAGCTATGCAACGGTTGGGATGATAACTGTGATGGCGTAATCGATGAAGGTTGTTCTCCTGTTGGACACCCTTGCGGCTCTGATGAGGATTGTGAGCCGGACATGCACTGCTTGAGGAGTGACCTATTCCCGGCAGGCTACTGCACGACCGATTGCGGCTTCCCCGGGTGGATGTATCCGTGCCGCGCGGGCTCAACATGCGGAATGGGTCTTGGTGATTACCATTGTTTTCTTCTGTGCGACGCAGACGGCTCCCCTTGCCCCGCCTACTCTTACTGTGACCGTGTCAATTCGGGAGAGAGACCGGACGAGAACGCCTGTCGTCCGGTTGAACTGGTAAGATCCTGCGGGAGGACTCTTGCCTGTGAGGGCACGCAGTCCCAGGGTGCTGGTGGACTTTGGAGCAACTGTTCCTCAGAGGGCATGCACTGCGGACCATGCTGTGTATGTGACGAAGAAGGAAACGAGAGTCTCACCCGGAGTGAAGAGGATCTCGATTGCCCACCAATTGATTGTAGCGCCCTGGGGGCACATTGTGGTGGTCCCTTTGGAGTCAATCCTCACATTTGGTACAGCTACTTTGGAACAGCAAGCAACGGTTGTCTGCACTTAGGTACTTGTCGATCTGTGCTCTATCCCTGTATTTCTTCTGATCATGTGGGGGTCGAACCCGATAGCGATGGGGATGGTTGGTCTGTTTCGTGCGGAGATTGCGATGTCGGTAATTCGGAGGTAAATGAAGGCCATATAGAAGTCTGTGGCGACGGGCTGGACAACGACTGCGACGACTTGACTGACGAAGATTGCTGCCGTGACGCAGACGGCGACGGCTATCTCGGCACGCCCGCCGGTTGCGGCGATGACTGCAACGACGGTAACGCCGCGGTTTATCCCGGCACGATGGAAATCTGCGACGGGCTGGACAACGACTGCGACAGATCAACCGACGTGATCGCGCCGCGCACCGTTGCCAATGTCGCCACCACCTACGAAGTCGGCTGCACAATAGATGGTATCTGTTGCGACTCGCCGAGCATCGGCGTGGTGCAGACCGCTGCTCTGGACCCAACCTGGTTTTCCGGCATGGCGCGGACTCGAGTCACGGCGGCGGTTGAGTATGCTTACTATGCCAACTCTTGCTGGAACGACGCTGAAATAGCCCTGAACGTGCATACGAGTGCAACCAACTATCGTCTGACTAGGGCTTTCCGATGCGAGGTTCAGCAAGCTACGTGTACTATCACGACTCCATGGGGTTATTTCGCTAACACATGGACCTTCAACGACGGCGAAGTCCCCTCGGACGTCAACCTCGAAGTAGTGCGAGACGGCGACAACGGCGTCAAGTACCGCAACTGGCGGGCCACGGTTGAGGTAGACTGCTACTGATAAGCGACGCGGGTCGGCAAGGAGGGCTGATCCGTTACTGCTCGTTCTCAAGGAAGAGGCGAGCAGTTTTTTTATTGACAAATTGTTATTTATAAATTAGATTGATGACAGAAGGAGGACAGACGATGTCTGAAATCGGGTGGAAGTTGGCTTGGCTTTCCTTGACGGCCGTTTATTACACTGACCGCCAGGTCCGGGATGTGCTGCGGTGTCTGCTTTCGGGGGCGGACACTTTGCTCAACGAAGGGCCCAAGGAGTGTCTTTGCCGCATCGTGGATATCGTGTTTCCGGAGTCGCTGATTCCGGACGGACGCGACTAGCACTGATGTACGCGCGGAGGCCTGGGGTGTCAAGGGTGAACCAAAAGTTCGCCCTTTTTATTTTATAAAAAAAGGCGGCAGGAGCTCCAGGGGGAGCTTCCTGCCGGTTTGATTCATCTGCCGTTCGCCGCGGAGCGGAGCAGGTCCACCTGGTTTGGGACCATCCTCCTCGTCCCATGTCGACCGCAGCGGGAGCAGTGCAGAGAATATTCGTTGTCCACGACGACGGTCAGGATCCTC
>JBAZQN010000032.1 GCA_041645165.1 Patescibacteria group bacterium
GATGCAATAGCCATAACCCCATAAGAGAGCTTTACGGTATATCCCTTGATAAAGACCCCAAGGGATTCATAATCTTTGAGATTGAAGCCAATGCCTTTTTAAAGCAGATGGTAAGGAATATTGTGGGAACAATGGTAGATGTGGGCAAGGGGAAGATCGGGGTAAGTGAATTTGAAGAGATACTTAGAGCTAAAGACAGAAAAAAGGCGGGTATAACAGCTCCTCCACAGGGGTTGTTCCTGGTGAAGATCAAATACTAGTGGGTCACTCCATAAATACCCTTACAACAGGTTATGCCAATTTTATTTCACAAAAAAGCCTATTTCTGCTACACTCGTTTTGTCGCTTAATAACATTGTTGTGCAAAAAAATAATATAAAAGTGAAATGATTAGCCCAAACAATGCTCCTTTGGCAATTTTATGGATGATTTGACTGACATCATCATCAGGTATCGCTGGGAAATTGCTGGCGCTCTTACCATGGCTTTCATTATTGCTTATCTCGCTGGCATTAATAATCGTTTGAACCGTCTCGCCATTGCTTCGACCGCATTCCGCAATACTATCTTGACGGAGTTGAAAGGACTCTATCCTATTCCGTCTGATTGGCCAAAAGATACCAATGTACTTGATCAACGGCTGCGGCAGGTATTTCCGAATTTGCAAATAGCCGTTGTTAACTTCAGACCATTCGTGCCTTGGTATTGGCGTTGGACTTTTGATCGTACTTGGCGTTTCTACCGTCTCGGCAAAGAGGGGAGAGACATTGACCAACAATATTACGGCCAATATCAAAATGGCGAAAGTACGACTGTGATTAATGATGTAAGATGTCTTTAGTGGACACCAAAGTTGAGGTAAAATACAAAGACGGAGGTGTCAGAATGGAAAAGATTCCGAAAGGGATATACACAAAGGAGCTTCGGGAGGAAGCAGTAAAGTTGGTGACAGAGGGCGGATTAACCATACCCGAGGTAGGACGCAGGTTATCGATTGCCGCTTCAACACTGCGGTACTGGGTTCAGGTGAGCAGTAAAGGGAAGCTTCAGGAGGTCGGAAGGCAGCGAAGACCGCTTACAGAAGTAGAAATGGAACTTGCCAAAGTCAAGCGGGAGCTGGCTATAACAAAGATTGAGCGTGACATATTAAAAAAAGCAGCCGCGTACTTTGCCAAGGAGTCGCTGCCAGGTACGCGATCATGAAGGAAATGCGACACAAGTATTCAATTTTCCGGATGTGCCGTGTATTAAGCGTATCGCCAAGCGGATACTACAAATGGCTGAATCTTAAGCCTTCAAAGCATGCTCTGGAAGAGACAAGGCTCGAAGCCGAGATAAAGGCTGCGCATACCAGAACACGAGAGACCTACGGTTCTGAAAGGTTGCAGCGTGATCTTGCGGCACACGGTATTACGGTAGGCGTCTGCCGGATCAGACGCATCAGGAAAAAGCTGGGGTTATGCTGTAAACAGAAGAAAAAGTTCAAGGCGACAACAGATTCAAGGCACACATTGCCAGTAGCAGAAAACCTGCTTCAGCAGCGATTTGAGGCAACTTCCCCCAATGATGTTTGGTTGAGTGATATAACCTATATACCCACAGCAGAAGGCTGGCTGTATCTCGCAGGCCACAAAGATATATTCACCGGAGAGATAGTAGGGTATGCAATGGGTTCCAGGATCACCAAGAATCTTGTCATGCAGTCTCTCTTCCGGGCAGTGACAGCTAAACGTCCAGGCAAGAACTTGATTCATCATTCCGATCGGGGAAGTCAGTATTGTGCCCATGAATATCGGAAGTTACTTGATCAGTTTGATATGAAAGTGTCGATGAGCGCAAAAGGCAACTGCTACGACAATGCACCCATGGAGAGCTTTTGGGGTACGCTTAAGAATGAACTTATCCATCATCGAAGCTACAAAACCAGACAGGAGGCAATTCGGGAGACTACTGAATATATTGAAATCTTCTACAATCGGCAACGTAGGCAGGCAAAGCTCGGATATCTATCCCCTGTTATGTTTGAGAAAAGTTTCTATGGGAAACAAGTGGCGGCATGAAAATATTTCGTGTCCACTATTGACATCAGAGGTCAGCGCGAGCTTAATTTCATATCAGAGCATAGCATCGAAGAGGCGGTTCAAGACTTGGTGGCGGCTTTTCAGGCGGGTAAGATTCCCAATTCCATGACAGATATTAAATATTATAACATTAAAACCATGCAGAACATGAGACTCAGGTGAATACCATCATGCACATATCTTATGTAAAGATCGCCGCGCAACATGCACCAATAAAAGAAGTATTATTAGATGCGATTGGTAAAGTCATTGATAAAGGTCAATTTATATTGGGTGATGAGGTTGCTGAGTTTGAGACCCGCTTTGCAGAGCTATGCGGAGTGCGTTATGCTGTTGGTCTCAACTCTGGGACCGATGCACTAATTTTAGCTTTAAGAGCACTTGGTATTGGTCCTGGCGATGAGGTTATAACTGCGCCAAATTCATTTGTTGCCAGTGCGAGTTGTATTGCCCTTGTGGGTGCGCGACCGGTTTTTGTCGATGTGAATGAAGACTATAACATAAACCCGGCACTTATTGAAGACGCGATAACCTCACATACACGTGCTATAATTCCCGTACATCTTACCGGAAGACCAGCGGATATGGACGTAATACTAAAGATTGCACAGAAACGCAGTCTATACGTTATTGAAGATTGCGCACAAGCAGTCGCTGCTGAGTACAAGGGTAAACGTGTTGGAGGATTTGGTATAGCAGGATGCTTCAGCCTACATCCTTTAAAGACACTTAACGCATGCGGTGATGGAGGAGTCTTAACTACGAATGATAATGCTTTGGCTGAACGTATCAAAATATTAAGAAATGCCGGACTAAAATCTCGTGATGAATGTATTAGTTGGAGTGGCCACTCCCGTCTTGATAATATCCAGGCAGCCATACTCTTGGTCAAATTAAATTATCTTGATACCTGGACTGAAAAAAGGCGCGCCAATGCACTTTTTTACCAACAGCAATTAGCTGACCTGCAACAGTTGAAGATGCCCCAAGATGCATCTTACGAACGAGCCGTATATCATACATTCGTGATCCAAGCTGATTGTAGAAATGAATTGAAATCATACCTATCAGAGTGTGGAATTGAAACAGCAATCCATTATCCTGTGCCAATTCATTTAGACAAGGCCGCGGAAAAACTTGGATATGTTACCGGCAGCTTTCCCGTTACAGAGTGGCTTGCGCAACGTATACTAAGTCTACCTGTATATCCGGAACTAACAGCCGCTGAGTTGAATTATATTGTTGAAACAATTAAAAAATATTATTTGGGGAAGGTATGAAGGTTAATTATTCCTATCTGGAACAGCAGTTTGCGGACATAGAGCCATATATGGATGACATCCGTGCACTCGTTAGAAGTGGCGATTTTACTTTAGGCATGGCACTTGCGGAGTTTGAGGCGAAATTCGCCAACTTGTTGGGGCTGCCATATGCAATTGGTGTGAGCAGCGGCACTGACGCTCTCATTCTCTCATTAAAAATATTAGGTATTGGTTCCGGAGACGAAGTTATTACGACACCGAATACATTTGTTGCTACGGTAGGTGCTATTGCAATGGCAGGCGCACGCCCTGTATTTGTGGATAATAACGAAGAATACAATATCGATGTATCCAAGATTAATAGTGCAATTACGCCACGAACCAAGGCGATAATGCCTGTACACCTTGCAGGCTGTCCAGCCGATATGCCATCCATCATGAAGATAGCCCGACGCAATAATCTAATCGTAATTGAAGATGCAGCTCAAGCAATCCTTGCTTCAATTGATGGTAAATCTGTTGGCTCTTGGGGCGAGACGGCGGGCTTCAGTTTGCACCCGCTTAAGAACCTTAATATATGGGGAGATGGGGGGGTAATTGTCACTCGTTCTAAAGAACTGTGCGAAAAACTACGATTATTTCGCAATCATGGGATGGCTACACGTGATGAAATTGCTTTCTGGGGCCACAATTGTCGTCTGGATACGCTTCAGGCTGTTATCGCTAACAGATTGATAAAGAAAGTGCATTCTATCACTGATCAACGTATTGCAAATGCCAAAAGATATGATGAATCATTTGCCGACTTGCAAGAATATATTCAAATACCTCCACGGAGCGCGAATGTGAAACAAGTTTTTCATACTTATGTTATTCGTGTGAAAAACCGAGACCGCCTCTACGCCTATTTAATTGAAAAAGGTATTGATGTAAAAATTCATTATCCAATTCCCTTACATTTACAAAAAGCGGCATCAGGTTTGGGCTATAAGGAAGGTGACTTCCCTGTATGTGAGGAAGATTGTCGTACCACAATAACCTTACCGGTACATCAACACTTAAAACCGGAAGATATTGGCTATGTGATTGATAGTGTATGTGGATTCTATCGGCAATGATGAGGTAAAAAAAGTAGGATAATGATGGATATGCAGCCCCGAGTGTCAAAGATGAAAGACAGGGAAAAGAATGACGAGAAACTGATACTGGACGGATCGAAAATATTGTGGCACCAGGACAGGCTGGAAAAGTGGAAGAAAGGCGAGCGCGTAGCGCCGATCACCATAGATATGGCGCTGACAAGGGCGTGCAATTATCGCTGCGAATATTGCTTCGGACAGCTACAGGATAATCCGAGAAAAAAGATCACGTTTGAAGTGATGAAGAATTTTCTCGATGACTGTGCCGAAATGGGTGTTAAAGCGATAAGCCTTGTCAGCGATGGCGAAAGCACCATGAATCCATGTTATGTGGACGTCATCATTTACGGCAATTCAAAAGGCATCGATATGGCCATGGGAACGAATGGCTTTCTCTTAAAAAAAGATGTGCTGGAAAAAATACTTTCGTCAATGACGTACCTGAGGTTCAACATTACCGCGGGAGAGCCGAAGCGTTATGCGAAGATCCACGGGACCACGGAAGAAGCCTTCTACCAGGTTTGCCAGAACATAAAAGATGCGATTGAGATAAAAAAACGAGACAATCTGGCGTGCACGATCGGGATGCAGATGGTTTTGACCCCTAATTACGACGATCAGATAATCCCATTGGCAAAATTGGGCAAAGAATTGCGGCCCGATTATTTAGTAATAAAACATTGTTCAGATGACGAGGAAGGATCCCTGGGGATCAATTACGGCGATTATAAAAAGATGTACGAAACTCTGAAAGAAGCCGAGACATATTCTGATGACGAATACCTTGTAAAAGTAAAATGGTCAAAAATAGAAGCTGAAGGAAAACGAGATTATGAAAGCTGCTACGGCCCACCGCTCCATCTGCAGATATCGGGATCGGGTCTTGTAGCGCCATGCGGCGGCTTTTTCAACGAAAAGTATAAAAAGTACCATATCGGCAACTTTGTCGAGACCAGGTTCAAGGATATAATCTTCAGCGACAGATATTGGGATGTCATGGCATATCTGACATCAGACCATTTCAATGCGAAGACCCTGTGCGCTTGTCTATGCTTGCAGCACATGACCAATGAAATATTGGACAAGTACAAAAAGGGATTGACGTATCTTAAAAAACCCGAAGGTACACCGCCGCAACACATTAATTTTATTTAGGGTAAGAGGGTAACCTGATATTATGAAAAGATT
>JBAZQN010000033.1 GCA_041645165.1 Patescibacteria group bacterium
TAAGCCCTTTTGATACTATCTGGAAAAATCAGGGAACTAGTTTGATTTTTGATGCGACCTCTTCTTTGACTCAAGACCTAGACGGCTCATACCGCGGAGCGGCCTGGGACATCGGGGCGGACGAGGTACCGACCGAGTTTGTGTCCACGATTTGCGAAAACACCGCGGCGGGCGGGGGATGCGCGAATTTAGATTATAGAACTCTTTCCACCTGGGAGTCAGCAGTTAACTCTGACCTGACCGCTTCGGGTACCCGCATTTTCTCCGGCACGGCTTCGGGTACGTTAGCCAACGGGAACACCGTTACCCTGTATAACGGCGCTACCTCTACCGGCATCACTGGCACGATCCAGGCTACCACCACCTTACAGATTCTCATTAAGAATATTATTGGCACCACCTCGCCGGTCAATGTCGCCTCCGGCACCGTTTGGCAGGTAACATCCGCTAACACCTGGAAAAATTCCGGCACCGCCGACCAGCTCGGCGCCAGCCCGATTGCCGTCGCCAAAATTGACGGGGCGTGGGCGAATCCAGACGTAACAGTGGTAACTGTAGATGGATGGACAACTAGTCGTGATAATTTTATTAAGATTTATACCACACCGACAGCGAGACACAATGGTAAGTGGGATAACGGGAAATATAGGATAGAAGTTGCAAATAGCGCAGCACTTTTAACTAGAGAAAATTATACTTGGATAGATGGCATTCAAGCTTATATTACGTCCATGACAAGTGGGGAAATAGCAGGCATTGATTCTTTGAACATCTCAGGCGAGAGTGAATTCAAGGTCTCAAATAGTATTACTCGCGGAGTTACGAATGCTTCAGGCAGCTGGTTTATGGGTATCAGGGTGTGCAGTTCAAATGAAACAGCATACTTATGGAACAATATTTCATATGACTTTAAGGGAAGTGGATCTAATTTAGGATACGGCATCTGTGGTACCGGTGCTGGGACAGTTGGAATTGTAGTGTATTCTTATAATAATACTGCGTATAATACTAATATTGGTTTTTTTATACAGGATTCCATCTCAACAGTAATTGCGAAAAATAATTTATCGTATAGTAATGATGATAATTACTATGGAACTTTCAATGCTTCCTCCACCAACAATCTCTCCGGCCCGACACAGACAGACGCACCGGGCTTGAATCCGCAAAATGCCAAGACAGTAAATTTCGTCTCTACCTCCACCGCCGACTTCCATTTGGCAGACACGGACACGAGCGCCAAGGGGGCGGGGGTGAATTTGTATAATGATGCTAATATCAATGTGACGAACGATATTGATTCGGCGGCTCGGCCTCCGGCGAATGTTGGGTTGAATTTTGACATCGGTGCCGATCAGACGGCGGTGAAGATTTATCGGTCAATAGCGCCTGGTAGTTCGGCTGCGCTCACAACCGGCGCAACGAATGCGCTGACGATTTCCAGCTCAACTTCACTCGCAACTTTTGCCACGGCGCTCGCCGATAATATCGGTGTGGGCGATGTCATCATCTATAACACCGGCGGCACGGCCACCGGCACCGCGTTTATTCACGGCCGCTCCTCTTCAACCGTCTATACCGTCAAAACCGCCTCCGGCACGGCACCGACCGCCGTTAGTGCCGATACCAGCTGGTCAATTTACCGCGCCTACACCACGCTAGCTAACGCCGAGGCTGGCACCGAGAACACGGGTATCGTCAATACCGCAATCCGCAACTTTGATGCCTGGTCCGGCGGCGCCGACTTGGTCGCCTCTAACACCCAGTGGAACATCGCCGCCTACGCCAACGGCGCTACGGCGGATACTGCCGCCGTGACGATTAGTGGCTGGACAACCGGGCAACAGAATTTCATTAAAATCTACACGCCAACCGCGACCAGCGAAGTTGGCACCAGTCAGAGGCATCAGGGGAAATGGGATGCTAATAAATACAATTTATATTACAACGGAAGGCCGCTTTCTATTTATGTTCCAAATACTTACGCTGTCGGTTTACAGGTGGGTGCTGATTCAGGAGATTATGGTATAACCATAAATAATGCAACAATCGGATATGTGCATATAAACAATAATATTATAAAAAACTTTGGAACCGGCATTATGAGCCAATTTGGCTCGGTGATGGGAGTGAAAATATGGAATAACATTGTGTATGGTAGCGGCAACGCAGTTTTTACGTATGGATCTAGTATGACTGGCTATATTTATAATAATTCAGTTTATAGCACTACAGGCACTGGCTCTGGATTTTATCATAATGCTGCCGCCTCTAGTTTTGTCCTTAAAAATAATTTTGCACAAGGCTTCGCAAGTGATTATAATTTAAATGCGACTGACAGCTCATACACGAACAATATTTCAAAAGATGCTACCTCGCCCAATTCTGGTGGAACTGATTGCGCCGGACATAGTTGTCGGAACCAAACCGTCTCTTTCGTCGACGCCGCCAACAAAGACTTTCACCTCGCCCCAATCGACACCGCCGCGCTGGACGCGGGGACAAGCAGCCCGCGGGATTCTATCGACCCTGCGGGTCTCCAGAATGACATAATATATGACATCGACGGGCAACTGCGCCGACAGTGGGACATCGGGGCGGATGAGGGGAGTGTGGAGTATGTGACCAGCGTGATGCAGACTGGCGGTAACTTTTCCACACTTTCAAGTTGGGAAGCGGCGAATCAGGTTGATCTGGCGACGACCTCGACCGCGGTATTCTCGCTTTCCAGTGCATCCGGCACCATTCCGGTAAATTCTACGCTGGTCGGCCTGACCTCCGGCGCGGTTGCTTCAACAACTGTCGGCGCAAACTCTACCTCAACCCAAATTTTGCTTTATAATATTGCCTCTTCAACCTTTCTTTCGGGCGAGCGGATTTACATCAAAGGTGCGGCGACCACCTCAAACTACGCCATCCTCTCCAATGCCGGCAACCCTGCCATCGCCACAGCCAAGATTGATGGCGCGTGGACGAATCCGGATACGACCGCTGTCATCATTGATGGGTGGACGACCGGGCCAAATAATTATATCCGTGTTTATACCACGCCCACCGCGAGGCATAATGGGAAGTGGGATGATGGAAAATATCGATTAGAGATAAATAGTCTAGATGGAAATGGTATTTCTCTGAGAGAATCAGATATATTAATAGACGGGGTGCAATTAAAAATGACTGGTAATTATAATAATCCGGCGATTGATGGCTGGCCTAATTTACAGAATATTAAAATAAACAATAATATTATTCAAAACACCAGTACGGGTACGGGTGGATATAATTATGGGATTAGTCCTTTTACCGATAACGCCGGCAACATTAAAGTTTATAATAATATTATTTATGGCTTTACGGACGGTTGTATTAGAATTGTAAATTCAACTTCCAACAAGTCATATGTGTACAACAATACAGTTTATAATTGTGGAAACTATGGCATCCGCGATGGCTATGGTGATGTTGTTGCAATAAACAACGTTTCTTACAATAATACTGATAACTACGAAGGAGCTTTTAGCGCTTCGTCCACCAATAATCTCTCTGGTCCGACACAAACAGACGCACCTGGGGCAAATTCAAGGAACGGTGTAATTGTAAGTTTTATTGATGAAACAAACAGGGATTTCCATCTCTCCCCAACCGATACCGCCGCCAGGAACGCGGGGACGAGTACGATTTTGTGGGACTCTAGCCTTTATTTCACCCAAGACATTGACGGTTCATACCGGGGCGCGGCGTGGGACATCGGGGCGGATGAGGTGCCGACCGAGTTTGTTTCAACGATCTGCGAAAGCACGACTGCCGGCGGGGGGTGCGCAAATCGCAGTTATGCCACACTCTCAAGTTGGGAATCGGCTGTTGATTCCGACTTGACAGCTTCCGGCACGCGCATTTTTTCCGGCACTGCTTCCGGCACGCTCGTGGCAGGGAACTCCGTCACGCTTTACCGCGGCGCCACTTCAACCGGAATCACCGGCACGATTGTTGCGACAACCACCTCCCAAATTCTCCTCCAAAATATTGCCGGCACCACCTCGCCGGTCAACGTCGCCTCGGGCACGGTTTGGCAAATAACGACAGCGAACACCTGGAGAAACTCTGGCACCGCCGACCAGCTCGGCGCTTCGCCTATCGCTGTCGCTAAAATTGATGGTGTTTGGGCAAGTCCGGATACGACGGGGCTGGATATTGATGAGTGGACAACGAGTTATGATAACTACATCAAGATTTACACAACTTCCGCCGCAAGACACACAGGGAAGTGGGATGCGACAAAATATCGAATCGAACGAACCGGAGGAAATATCACTGGAATAGGTATTGCTGAGGAGTATGTTTGGGTTGATGGTTTGCAAATCAAGCTAACTGCAACCGCTGGAACTTATTGGCCAGCATCAATCGTAACACCCATAAATAATGTTAATTCTAAATTACGGATTTCGAATTCTATTTTTACCGGCGATTATACCGCATTAACCGGCGGCTATGCTTCCGGGATAGCAATGTCAGGGAGCAACGATCGTCTCGGCACAAGAATTATTTGGAATAATCTTTTTTATAATTTCACAAACGACGCAATTGTGATTAAATTTGGCGCAGGTAAAATATATGCATATAACAACACGATTTATAA
This sequence comes from Patescibacteria group bacterium, assembly GCA_041645165.1. Lineage (NCBI taxonomy): Bacteria > Patescibacteria group bacterium. The sequence goes on from JBAZQN010000033.1 coordinate 4,637, forward strand.
TTGTTCTACCGGTTTTACAAATAATGGTGGTAACCCGGTTTTTTATTTAAAAAATAATATCACTCAAAATTGTAGTAATGGTTTTGATATAGGCCCGGGTTTCTTCGCCACCTCCTCCGACTACAACATCTCCGACATCGCGGGGGACGCGCTGAACGCGACTTTTGCCACTACGAGCAAGGTGGTGCAATTCGTCTCAACCTCCACAGCCGACTTCCACTTGGCCGATACGGACACGAGCGCTAAGGGGCAAGGAGTTAATTTGTATAATGATGCCAATATCAACGTGACTAATGATATTGATAGCGCCGCAAGACCTGGCCCCGGGATGAACCCGG
>JBAZQN010000034.1 GCA_041645165.1 Patescibacteria group bacterium
TACCAAAAACAGGGTATATGTGATGAACGTCAACTATTATTTCCATTGACGACAATTATAATTACCGGTGTTTTAAGTTAAAAAGCAGTAGTAGCCTTTTTCTTTTTGGTTCTTTTTCTTTTTGTTAATAGTGTTAATAGTGTTGATATGTCAATAACTCGACCCATTAACTGACATTACTGCCGAGTCAATCAGCGATTTTGACATAAAACAGCCAAAGAGTTTGCTCGAAAATCGTCCTTTCTTACAACCACTTCTAACACACCATTTTCTTCACTTTCGATATTTTCTGTATTTTGTAACGCGAATAACGGCTCTATGATTTCATTAGAGCCGCGATCTTTGGTCAGGTCATAGTCTGACACCCCCTCCTTTTTAGAATTGTAATCCGCCCGTCTTTTCCGCATTGCCAGCCGTAAATTATCTTTGCGTTTCTCTCTGATCGTATTTCCCATGCCGGCATGCTCATCATTGGGGCGTACGTATCCCAATGATGAGTGAGGATGGTCGTTATAAAGCTTCTGGAACTTTGCTATCCAGTCGGCTACGTCCCTAACGATCTCAAAGTCTTCAGGGCATTCGGGATGATATTTCATGTACTTGATTAACGATTCTATCCACGCGTTATCATCCGGCGTATAGGGTCTGGCGAATTCAAGCTTTATATTCCATTTGCCGATTAAGTGAGCCTTGGTGCGGCTTCCTTTCATCTGAGAGCCTCTGTCGCTTATGGCGGTAAGCTGGCTCGCGTCTATGTCTTCCTTCCATAACGCTTCGTCCCATATATCCATAACATCCTGCTGGGCGAAAGAGGCTACCCTTACCCCATAATGGAGGAATTTCCGGGAACCTAAGTCCAGTATAGGAATGACCACAACCCGAAGCCTGTTCGTAAGGTAGAACTCCGTAGCGTCGTAACTGAACACTTTTCTTGGCGCGTTCATAAGCTCTCTTACGTCCGGTTTTAGCGGGCGTCTTCTTCGCGGTATCTGATACGACGCTTGCAGATGGTGCCTTATTAACTCTCTTTGTACCGTCGAGACGCTGCAGAAGAATTTACCGCTTTCATGGCCGTAGACCATAAGTCCGGCAGCTCGCAGATCACAAAGAGCCTCGTCTCCGGCAGCGGCGCGAATAGCGTTTTCTTCATCCGTAGTTATTTTATTCCATGCCGTCTTTTTAGAAGGTTCCTCCGGCCTCCGGCGCCATCTGTAGTAACGCCTTTCGCTGAGCTTCAGCGCTTCACACGCTTCAGCCACGGTCAGCTCCTTTAAGCCTTCCAGCGCGTCTATCAGCTCTTTTTGAGACGCGCATGGCACCTTCTTACGTGAAAGATCACCCACGAGGCCTAATCCGTCCTTTTTTTTAAAATAAGATATTCCTCGCCCATCCGCGCCAAAGCCTTTACTTTAGCTGATAGCTCGGTCTTTATCTTTTCGTATTCTTCGCGCGAGGCCTGATCGGGCTTCCTGGAGTACTTTTTCTTCCCCAGCTCCTGTAGCGCCCCAGATTCTACATCCTTGCGTATTCTGGTCAACTCCGACGAATAAAGCCCGTGGCGCCTCAATATCTCGCCGACAGGGGCATCTTTGACGGTAGTCTCCAAGAATATCTGCCACTTTTCATGGGCAGTTAAACTTTTTACGTTTCCTTCCGACGATATATCCACTATCACAAATATCCAATGTTTCCGTCTCCATGTTTTACCTTTCTTTGATTTTAGATTGTGAATAGTGACGCTCTATGGATAACCCTTCAGGTTATCCACATCGCTTGGATCCCGCCAGAGGCGGGATCCGCACTCTCCACAATACTACGACTACTACTACCTTATCCAAGAAAGGACTTCAAGTAAACTTCTTTCTCTATTTTATGACACTATAGCAGATTTCCTGGGACTGTCTTCGGACGATTTTCGTCGATTCTTCGCGTAATCCATCCTATAACTATCCAGATTAAGCTCCATGATCACGCTGTGATGCACAAGCCTGTCTATTGCCGCGGCCGTTACCATAGGATCCTTGAATATCTTTTCCCATTTCGAAAAAGAGAAGTTACTGCTCAGCATTATGCTGCCGCGCTCATATCTTTCGGCCATAAGAGTGAATAATACCTCCATTTCTTCGCGGTCTTGCTGGACATACCCTATTTCATCGATTATCAACGCGTCAAACTTCGAGAGTTTCTTCAACATACCCGGCAATTTTAAATCCCGCTTTGCCTGTAACAGTTCCTGCGCCAGCATGCTACAGGTGGTAAATAACACGCTTCGCCCTTTTTTGATTATTTCCTGGCCTATGGCGCATAGTAGATGTGTTTTCCCGCTCCCAGGCTTACCAAATATCAGGACATTTTCCGCATGATCCGTAAAAACCCCTGTAATAAGCGTTTTTACTTGTTGCGCCGCCTTTGTCGGCAGTCTCCTCATCTCAAAGTTGTCCATATTTTTATCGATCGGTATTTTTGAGGCCTTTAAAAGCCTCTCACAGCGACGATCTCTCCTCGCCTCAGCCTCTTCCCTTAATAGTTCGTGCAAGAATTCCTCATAACTCAATGACTCCCGGGTTGCCATGGCCATTATGTCCCGGTATCTTTTGCGTATGGTCGTCAAGTGCAGCGTATTTAAATACTCTTCCAATGCTCCATCGGGTAGTTTTTTACGCATTTATGCTCACATCCTCGAAGGTGGAACACAATAAGGCGTCATACTCGCTTAAGTCTACGTCTTCGACGGCGACTTCCGGCGTGATTATGCCATTTCCCATCTTTTTTACCAATGCTTCAACAGCTCCCACCGATATAGCTTCACCCGTACCGGTTATATCCTGTATGGCTTTTTCCACTTGCGCCTCGCCTTCTACAAACGCGAGGTGTAATATTTTGAGGTACTCCTTACCGGCATTATTGCCGCCTCGTTCTTTTAAAGAATCATACGCGATCCTAAAATGCCTACTGGGATATAGCTCCTCGCGATATTTGTAATTGTTAAACGCCCCTGGCTTACGTACAAGCCATTCTATTATATGTCTGTAATTGATACGTTGTTTCTTCTCACCACGAATACGGGGCAAGGTATCTACTTTGCGCTGGGCATACCATATTTCTATATGATCGGAATAGACAAGCGCCTTTATTTTTTCACCGATGAGCCGGCTGTTCACTGAATATGTGTTATGCAGAATATGTATCGCGCTACTTTGTCCGACTGTAAATTCAAAAGTCTTATGTATGTCCATCTTGCGGTAGGGCAGGGGTCTTAAAACACTAAGCTCTTCTTTTAAGCGCTCTCTCCTGCCGGCATTAAGCTGGACAAATAGTTTTTTTAAAAATAACCGGTATTCGTCAACGCTTTCAAAATCGCTGCTCCCCCTAAGCATCAACGCCTGGGTCAGCGCTTTTTTGAAGCGATTGTGCCTTTGCTCGATATCGCCGTTCTCGTTAGCTCTGCCAGGTTGGATTTTATTGCCGGTTAGTCCATAGTGCTTCAATAATTGCTTGTACCTTTCTGTGAACACTTCAGTATTGCGGTCTTTATGCACAGCCGCGGATAGGTTATCGCTGCGCATGTTATATGGCACGCCTCCTAGCTCCCACAAGGAGCACTGTATGCCCTCGCTAAGGCTCTCAAAGCTCTCGGAATAACATATCTCACCATGCTCCCAGTTCGAATATGTCAGCACAAAATGGCCGATAAGATGCTTAAATGATTCTTTCAGTATGGTTATGCCGATATCATTCATATTCGTAAAATCAAATTCTCCCAATTCTCCGGGCTTATGGATCTGCGGGAAAAACACTTCTTTGGCCGGACCGTCGATCGCCCTGTATACTTTTATCCGCCTCTGCAGTGTTCTTAGCTGCCCATCAGGCCAATTGCCCGGATACCTTCGCTGCAGATCCTCAAATATTGTCTTGGCCTCCAGCCCCGGATTAGTCATCAGATAGTCCGATATCTCCGGCCAATGCCCTTCAAATGGACATATTCTGGTTCTCCACGTCCTCGGTCTTATTCTCTCACCCGGCAATTGGCTGTTTTTGAGATATTTCCCGGCAGTTTTTTCGCTCATTCCGGCCTTTGCCGCGGCTATAGCTTGGGTTCGCTCCTTATTTACCAGCATTTTCAATCTCCTTACCTGTTGATCCGTTACCATTTAAACCTCCTCACTTTTTGGTTTAAACAGTGTAATTCAGATCAACTGTTTTCGGTAATTATAATTGTCGTTAGCCGGTAGTTATAATTGTCGCTCATCATAT
>JBAZQN010000035.1 GCA_041645165.1 Patescibacteria group bacterium
AGGATAAATTGTTTTATTTCAAAAAAGTCGATAGTTTAAATCCGTACAAATCAATGGCTCGTTTCGATCATATCAAAACCCTCTGGAACGGATGAAAGGAATCATGACCGCATCAATCACCGAACTTGTCGAAAAATTCGCCCGCAACATCGCCGAATACAAGAATCCAAAATACAACGAAACGCAAGTGCGTGTGGAATTCGTCAATCCGTTCTGGGAATTGCTTGGCTGGGACGTAAATAACGTATCTGGTTATTCATTAGCATTCCGTGATGTAATCCACGAAGACGAAGTCCGGGTCGGATTAAACACGAAAGCCCCGGACTATTCCTTCCGCATCGGCGGCAAACGCATATTCTTCTTAGAAACCAAGAAACCGTCCGTCGATTTGAAAAACGATCCCGCTCCGGCGTTCCAATTGCGCCGATATGCCTACAGCGCAAAACTGCCCGTCTCGATCCTGACCGATTTCGAGGAATTCATCGTTTACGATACGACGCTCAAACCCGCCATCACGGACAAAACGCATGTCGGACGCATGCTTTATTACACTTATCAGGAATACGTTGAGAATTGGGAATCCATCCACGCGGCATTTTCCAAAGAAGCGGTGCTACGCGGCGACTTCGAGCGATTTATCCAGAATAAACAGGGGAAAAAGCCGCGCGCCGAGATCGACCGCGACTTTTTGAACGATCTGGATAACTGGCGCATCCTGCTGGCACGTAACATTGCCCTGCGCAATCTCAATCTATCCGAGCGCGAACTGAATTACGCCGTGCAATTCACCATCGACCGCCTGATCTTCCTGCGCATGAGCGAAGATCGCGGCATCGAAACCCAATATCCGCTTCAATCTTTATTGAACGGCGAGCGCATTTATCCGCGTTTGGTCGAGATTTATTACCGCGCGGACGAACGCTATAATTCCGGGCTGTTCCATTTCAACGAAAAGGACGGCATCAATCCCGATACGATCACGCCGACCCTGACGATTGACGATAAATTGCTGAAAGAGATCGTCCGCAATCTCTATTATCCCGATTGTCCGTATGAATTCAGCGTTCTGCCCGTGGAAGTGCTGGGTAACGCCTACGAACAATTCCTCGGAAAACGCATTTCGCTGACCGCCGGACATCATGCCCGCATCGAGGAAAAGCCGGAAGTGCGCAAAGCTGGCGGCGTCTATTACACGCCTCAGTACATCGTCGATTACATCGTGAAAAACACCGTCGGCAAATTGCTGGAAGACAAGACACCCGCCAATGTTTCCGAACTGCGCATTCTCGATCCCGCCTGCGGCTCTGGTTCGTTCCTACTTGGCGCCTATCAATACCTGATGGACTGGCACCTGGAATATTACCGCAAGGAATACGAGAAGACCGGCGTCATTCCGGTCGTTAAGGCGGAAAAAGGAAAACGCAAAGCCGCGACGCAGGCGATCTTTTCCGGCAAGGGCGGCGACTGGTTTCTCGCGACCGCCGAGAAGAAGCGCATCCTGCTGAACAATCTCTATGGCGTGGATATTGACTCTAACGCCGTGGAAGTCACCAAACTCAGTCTCCTGCTGAAAGTGCTGGAAAACGAGAACAGTGAGACCCTCGCGCGGCAATTGGGACTCTGGCACGAACGCGCCCTGCCGAACCTCGCCAATAATATCAAATGCGGCAACTCGCTGATCGGTCCTGATTATTATGAACAAAAACAGGCGAATCTTTTTGATGAAAAAGAGGCACTGCGGATCAACGTCTTCGACTGGGAGAAGGAATTCCCGGAGATATTCTCTCGCAAAGACGCAGAGAGCGCAAAGGGTTTTGATGCGGTGATCGGGAATCCGCCGTATGTTCGCCCGCAAAATCTATCCCAAGAAATAAAGAAACTTCTTTGGGCGCACTACACTACTTTTGTCGCAAAATCAGATTTATATTCGTGTTTCATGGAACGCGCGATCAAGTTAATCCGACCAACTGGTTTGTTTGGATTCATTGTGCCTCAAACTTGGACTTCGCTTGAAAGTTTTACAAAAATTCGCGAATTCATGACTAATAGAACGCGAATTATCAAATTGGTTCAGCTCCCAAAGAAAGTCTTTGCAAATGCAACAGTTGAAACATGTATTTTCATCGTACAAAGAATAGATGAAAAAATGAATGAAAAAGATGATCAAATTGTTGTTGAGCACATTGATGTAGGCGGAGCAATCTGTCCTGTACGTGAGTTTAGACAGAGAGACATTGATAATGCCTACCTCTATAACTTTCAGTTGTACGGACGAGAATCAAGTCAATCTGTAATTGATAAGGTCAAACAAGTCGGCAAGCCATTGTCTGATTTTATCATTTTTATGTACGGATTTAAAACTGGGGATGATAATCAGTTTATTCATAAGAGCAAGAATTACAATGAAAGTAAATTTTTCATACGTAGCGCAAATATAAAGCGCTATTGGCACGATTCTCCATGTGAATATGTATGGTATGTTCCAGAAAAAATGACCCAGAATAGGAAAACAGCACGACCCGGCGAAACCACACGCTTTGAAGCAGAGAAAATCCTAGTTGCCAGAATGGGTAAGATACTCATCGCCACTTATGATCAAGGCGGACTATATGTAAAAGATGCCATGCTACTTTTAGACAAAGGTAGTATGCATTCTCTGAAATACCTACTCGGAGTCATAAATTCGCGCCTCGTGAATTATTTTTATCAGGAGTTCTTTATAACAATTGATGTCCTGAAGAATGCATTGCTCAGTATTCCCATCCGCACCATCGACTTCAATAATCCGGCAGACAAAGCCCGGCACGATCGCATGGTATCGCTGGTTGAGACGATGCTGGCGTTACATAAGCGTCTGCCGGAGGTCAATACGCCGCAGGAGAAAGAGGTCATTCAGCGTCAGATTACCGCCACTGATTCGCAGATTGACAAACTGGTGTACGAATTATACGACCTGACAGACGCCGAAATCGCCATCGTCGAAGGAAATATGTCAGCGTAAAAAATAAAAAATGTGGAAGAAATATGAACACAGAAACATTCTCTCCCGTAATTCAACTGCTCCTGAAACTAAATACTATAAGAAATAAGGAAGGAGTAAATCCTAAGATAGGATCTCCAGCATTTATAGAAATGCAATCTTATCAACGACCTGAATCAGTTAAAACAGCTTTTTCTATGGGTTTAATTGCATTAGAATCTTCATCTGATCATCTTGAAGCTCTTGATAATCTTGTGGCTAAAGAAGAATATGCTGTCTCACCATGGACATGCGCAAGAGGACTTCTGGAAGCCGCCTCCATTGCGACTTGGCTGTTGGACCCAGATATTAACAACTCCGAAAGAGTTAGCAGAAGTTTTGCATTACGGTTTTATTCTTTAAAAGAACAATTGAAAATGGCAAATAAATTTGATCCTATAAAAAAAGATGATATTGAAAAGCGCATTGACGATATTGAAGCCCTTGCTTTAAATTTAGGCTTCTCAAAGGTCTTAGATAGAAATGGTAAAAGAATTGGGATTGGGCAACAAAAACCAAAAATAACCGAACTCGTAGGGAATCAATTCGATTTTGGAAAACTCTATCCGGTTTTCTCAAGTATCGCTCATTGTGATTCTATTATCGTATCACAAATTGCAACATCAACAATTGGAAATTATGGTTCAGAAGGTATTATAAAGCAACGTGCAGTTCCTAGGAAAATTCAACAGGATTTACTTGCTAACGCAGTTGCAATTTACACACGTGGAGTATGGATGCATGTCGTCCAATTTGGTTATGACGTAGCTCAGACTACTGTTATACTTGAGAAATATTTTGACGAGATTATGTTAGCAGATAATAACGAAATTCGGTTCTGGCGAACAGTCATTTGACGGAAAGGGTAATGCAATCAGTAATGTTAATTTGCCCTTCTTTCGAGACAACTTGCAGTCAGGAGCAGTTGCAGCGTCAGATAGCCGCCACCGACGCGCAGATTGACAAGCTGGTTTATCAGTTGTACGGGCTGACGGAAGAAGAGATCAAGGTGGTGGAAAATGTCTGAACCGGGATTTATGGGATTAAAGGATGGACAGGATTAGAATCGTGAAAAGTTATGAGTTTGTTTCTTTAATCCAGGTAATCTGTAAATC
>JBAZQN010000036.1 GCA_041645165.1 Patescibacteria group bacterium
TCCAATCCTGCAATCTGACGATCTTTACCCGAAACGTTCAACGTAAAGATTTTTTGTTCACAACAAGAACAACCCATGATTCATCCTCTTTCTGTTAGTTTTCAATTTGTTCATTTATAAAATATCGTTTGCGAAAATTGAAGGCGACGTGATTCGTTTCCTTTGCAAATCTTTCGTGAATTCAGTTTTTGTGCTATGTACGGAGAACATAGCCGTGTTTATGTAAAAAGCGACCTAATAGTTCCGCACTGACCAATACCAATGGAATGGAAATGATCAGGCGGATAATTGTGAACTGAATGCCCATAAAGGTCGCTTCGAAAATCGTCATTGGAATCCGCACAATCGCCGCCGCGCCAATATATGCGAAAATGACCGCCAGGCGTGCGCCTTTCCGGTAAAGCGCTACGGCAACGGGAAAAGCCACATACAAACCGCCCACCGTCGTGCCCGCCAGTAGCATCGCCCAGAAATGACCTTGTAATCCGGATTGCGCACCGAAATGCTTTTCGACGGTTTCCGGCTTTACCCAGACTTCAAACAAACCGATGAGCACAAAAGCGCAGGGTAAGACTTTGAAGATATTAAAGCCAAAACCGACAGCCGTGCGCCCTAAACCCTGTCCGGCGGGAATTCCCCTAAGCCATAACACACCGACAACCAATCCAAAGATTAAAACCAGCGCGATCTCGAACTTCTTGCCCTTACTCACTCTCAAATTTCTCCATAAAAAATACCAATACATATTCCGACAATCAGGGCAATCAACAGACTCAGCAGATTGCGGATCAGCGCGACCCTGGTTCCAAAATAATGTTGCTCCAGCGGAAAAGTGACGACTCCTACCATCATCAGGGTCGTGCTAAAAATGCCGAGCACTAAATATGGAACACCCTTCTCTAAAAGCAAACCGCACAACGGATAGGCGATAAAACCCGGCATCAGCGTTACCGAACCCAGGATAGCCGCCAGGGCGGCGGAAAGATAAATATTATGCGTTCCAAGATAACGGGCGATCGTGCGCTCGGGGACCAGTAGTAAAACCACGGAAACCAGCACAATCATCATAAGCAAATCCGGCAGAATATGCAGGAAACGCTTCAAAGCAATGCGGAGTGCCTGCCACGATTTCCCGCGGTCGATCATCAAAGACAAACCAATTGCGACGACAGTCAGAATATAAAAGAAAGTCATTTATTTAGCCTGCCCGGCGATCTGTACACCGAAGATTTTGACGCCTCCCTCTGTCTGCATAGACAGCTCAGCGGGTTCTGTAATCAACAACTGACCCGCCGAAAGCATTTGCGCTTGCTGGTTGACAAAGACCGTCGCTTGTCCTTCAATGACATAAAACAAGACATACGAGGTCATTTCGCAGGGTAGCATTGTTCCACCGGCGTGAAGTTCGATAAGCCTGACTTTAAAATTGTCTGCCTGAAAAAAGACATTCTTCTGGCGTTCAGCATAGGGGAAAGCATGGCGATCGTTAAGGTCAAATACCTGCATGGATTCTACTCCTTTCAAAGACTTGTTTTTGGTGCTTTAATTGTCAGCGCGCGTTCGACAATAAACCCGATTAAACAGGCAAAAAATATTGTCAGTGTCAGGCGCGCCAGCATAAACCGGGCGCCGAGAAACTGCCACTCGACCAGTTCCTGAGGAATTTTAATACACGCCCAGGCAGTCAGAAAAATGACAATATTGGAAGTGCGGGCGCCTTTTTGCGCCAATCCAGCCGCTAACGGGAAGGCGATATATAGCGGACCGGTCGGTAGAGCACCAAAAAAGAGCGCCAGCAAGACGCCCCGCACACCAGACGTACGCCCTAAATATTTATTCACCGTCTCTTTGGATACCCAGACGGCAAATAGTCCCATCAATACCAATACCGCCGGCAGAATGAACAGCATTTCGCGGGCGACCGACCAGGCAGATTGCACTATTCGCCCGCGAACGGACGGTAAGGCAGTTCCGACAATTACTGTGATAATCATCAAGACAATCGCAATCGCCCATTCGTTTTTGGTTTGACTCATCGCCGGTTTGGTCGGTTGTTTCATAGGATTATCCCCATCAACCAGCCGATAACCAGCGCCGCGATAAAACTTAATCCGTTGCGCAATAGAGCAAACCGTCGCCCCAGCTCTTTCATTTCCAGCGGTAATGTCACGACGCCGATCATGGTCAGCGTCGTAATAAAAGTCGCGATAATGCTCACCGCAATCCCGCTTTTAAGCAAAGTCCCCGCCAATGGAAAAGCAATGATGGCAGGAATATGCAGAATTGCCCCGATTAAACCCGTGACGAATATCCCGGTTAAGCCCGAGCGTTCATTCAGCCAGGCAGAAAATTTTTGTGGCGGCATTAATCCTAACACCAAACCGATCAGCACAACGACCATCAGGATTGAGGGCAACATCTTGAAGAACGAACGCAGAGCGACGGTAAGCGCCTGACGGGTTTTATCCCGATTGACGAACCAGGCCGCTATCAGCCCAACAATTGCCAGCAGGTTAATTAAAAGAGCGGTGCTCACGACTTTCAACTTGTTCCTGCTTTCAGTTTTCGGTACAGGTTGCCTAATTTTCCCTCGAAAATCCCGCGAATCGTGTCCTCGTCCTTTTTCAACGGATAAGAGGTGATTAAATCCAGCACCTGCTCATCGGCTAAATCAGAACTGAACAAAGTTTCGACGGCTCCGTTCAGCATGACGGAAATCGCCTGACGAGCAGAAGCCGCATCGAGCCCAAATTCCTGCGCCAACCGCAGGAGTTCCAGCCACTGAAACCAGAAGTAGGTTGGTCCCATACCGGTGACCATGGCATAAGCCTCAAGGTCTTTCTCCGGGACTTCCGGCGCCGTTCCCCAATTAGCAAATAAAGCTTGCAGTGCGGCTCTTTCATCAGACGATAATGCTTCTGAGAAAAATACCGGATTGTAGCCCATGCCAATTATTGATGGCGCATTCGGAATCATGCGCCCGATGCGAGAAAAACCGCCCAGTAAATTGGACAACTTTTGTACTGTAACCGTCGGCAGAAGCGAAATTAAAACGGCATCTGGAGGCAAAGCTTCTCGAATTTCAGCGGCAATTTCGGCGATAACCGGCGGATGTACTGCCAGAAAAATCAATTCCGCTTGTGCGGTCTCCCAATTACTTTTGACAGATTGAATACACTGCGGGGCAATTGCGGTTAGCTTTTGCAGATGACTCGCATCCGGATCGCTGACGAGTACTTTTTCAGGAAGAGCAGACCGGCGTTTCAAACCGGTCAGTAACAAATGAGTAACCCGTCCGCCACCAATGAATCCCATTTGATGGGTTTTAAGCATGTTTACCTCCTTCGGGATTTAATGAAGACCGGCTTATTTCTCTCCGATCTTCAATTTGCCCTCATCCTTGAGTTGCTTTTTTACTTTTGCCCATATTCCTTCCTTTTTGTACAATGCTCTGATTTCAGCAATGTTTTGAAAGGTAATGGCGTTCCCAAGACAAAGATTCGCACAGGTAGTACATCCGACCACGCATTGAGTTGGCCGTGCTACGATTGCTCCTTTTTCGGTCCAGTCATAGACATTTTTACCACAATTCAGGCACATGCTACATTTTACACATTTGTTGGAATCGATAGTTGGAAACCATTCGACTTTTTCTCTGGGATAACCTGTTAACCACGCCATTTCATTTTCCTTACTTTAAATAGTTACTAATAGAGACTGTTACGAAAAAACTTGTAAATAGTTGATAAATAAGGATAAACAGACTATAATTTGATCGATCTAATAAAAGCCCTATTTAGCTGATTTTACGCTAAATATCTGCTATATTTTGC
>JBAZQN010000037.1 GCA_041645165.1 Patescibacteria group bacterium
TAACAAAAGGCTGGTTTACGGATTTGGAAAGTACTAATCCAATCGTAGGCAGTATCACCGGCAATGCTGCTACTGTCACAGGACTTGCAGTCACAGCTGGACAAACACTTACCGTTACTTCCGGTGGGACTATTGGCACTGCTGCCTACACTGCATCTTCTGCCTACGCAACTTCTGCACAAGGAACTCTTGCAACTAATGCTTTACCAAAAGCAGGTGGAACACTAACCGGAGCAACCAAAATAGCACTTGCTACAAGTGCAACTATAGGTAGTAATGTAGGACTATGGGTGTCTGGAAACACACAGGGATTAACAGCTTTAAATCAGATTGGTTTTGGATATGATGGAGGAACAAATGTTATTCCTTCAGCTATAATTGGTGGAATTAATGTTGATAATGCAGGTTACACAGCATATGAGCTTTTCTTTGCTACGCGGGTATTAACAACTGATACTGCACCAATTGAGAGAATGAGAATAGATAAGAATGGCAACGTCGGCATCGGGACGGCAGTGCCGGGAAATATTCTTACAATAGCAGGAGGAAACCTATCTGAAATACAAAATAATATGTTGACCTTGTTCAGCAATAGTATTACTGCTAATGGAGAGATGCATATAGGGTTCAATAGTGAATACAGTACAGGATTCAAATATCTTGCCACTGACGCAGCGGCGGAAATCAAAGTGTTAAACGGAGCTTTTGGTTTCAGGACAGCAGCGTCGGGCACAGCTGGCACTGACATCACATATTCGGAAAAATTGACTATTTTAAATACCGGCAACGTCGGCATTGGGACCACGACACCTCTACTTAAACTGGATGTGGCTGGTTCAGGACGCTTTACTGGCGCAACCACTTCTGTTTTGACTGGAAGCATAGACGCAACGGCATCCACTGCGGTTGTGGGAGTAGGCACTCTCTTTACCACAGAATTAGTTGTTGGCGACAGAATCACTGTTACGGCTGAAACGAGAACGGTAACCGCTATTACAGACACTCTAAATCTTACCGTTGACACAGCTTTTACAGATACCGCTAACGACACAACGCCAGACAAATTAGCGGCTATCTTGGTAGCGAGAGATTCTGCGAGCGCAGTAAAAATGGTTATAAATAACCTCGGCAACGTCGGCATCGGGACCACAACGCCGGGAGGAGCATTGCACGTTCGTGCGGGAGGAATTGACGCATTGGTAATTAGCTCTTACGGTAGTGTCGGCATCGGAGTAGTCGGTGGGTTTTTCGATTTCCCGGTTAAACTAGCCGACCCGGCTACTTTGCCGACCGGCAATGGGAATGGCGCTTCTTTTTCTCCTGACGGCGTTTACTTAGCTATTGGCCATCAAACCACTCCTTTTGTCACTATTTACAAGCGCTCAGGCGATACTTTTACCAAACTAGCCGACCCGGCTACTTTGCCGACCGGCACTGGGCAGGGCGCTTCTTTTTCTCCTGACGGCGTTTACTTAGCTATTGGCCATAGTGTCACTCCTTTTGTCACTATTTACAAGCGTTCAGGCGATACTTTTACCAAACTAGCCGACCCGGCTACTTTGCCGACCGAGGTTGGGTATGGCGCTTCTTTTTCTCCTGACAGCGCTTACTTAGCCATTGCCCATGCTACCACTCCTTTTGTCACTATTTACAAGCGTTCAGGCGATACTTTTACCAAACTAGCCGACCCGGCTACTTTGCCGGCCAGCACTGGGGTCGGCGCTTCTTTTTCTCCTGACAGCGCTTACTTAGCCATTGCCCATGCTACCACTCCTTTTGTCACTATTTACAAGCGCTCGGGCGATACTTTTACCAAACTAGCCGACCCGGCTACTTTGCCGGCCAGCACTGGGTATAGCGCTTCTTTTTCTCCTGACGGCGTTTACTTAGCTATTGGCCATAGTGTCACTCCTTTTGTCACTATTTACAAGCGTTCAGGCGATACTTTTACCAAACTAGCCAACCCGGCTACCTTGCCGGCCGGCGATGGGAATGGCGCTTCTTTTTCTCCTGACAGCGCTTACTTAGCCATTGCCCATGCTACCACTCCTTTTGTCACTATTTACAAGCGCTCAGGCGATACTTTTACCAAACTAGCCGACCCGGCTACCTTGCCGGCTAACGCTAGTGGGTATAGCGGCATTTCTTTTTCTCCTGACAGCACTTACTTAGCTAGTGCCCATGCTGTCGCTCCTCGTGTCACTATTTACAAAGGTTCTAGTGGAAACCTGGCCGTAACAGGCTTGGTCAATGTAACAGGCTTGGTCAATGTCGGCCTTAGTAGCACTGCCAGCGTTACTGCTGTCTGTTCGAGCTTAGCTGGCGCTACTGCCCCGACCGCAGGCACTGCCTACGAGCTGCGTGATTGTTCCGGAGCTCCTGCCGCTGATTATGCCGAGATGTATCCGGTTGAGACAGGGATTGAATATGGAGATTTGGTCGCAACAGGAGGAGAACCGGTTAATACATATGATCAGGAGAATGGAGCAGTTAATTGGGATAAGGTATTAGGTAAGGTATCAAGATTAGTTAAGACAAATAAAGGATACCAAGGAAACATAATAGGAGTTGTTTCTAATAATTATGGAGACTTTACATCTGCGGGGTACAACATCAAGAAGGAGGATAATCCCAAACCCGTTGCTCTTAACGGAAGAGTGCCGCTAAAAGTGACAGTTAAAAATGGCGACATTTCAGCCGGAGATTATTTAACTTCCTCCGACATCCCGGGCGTGGCCATGAAAGCGACAGAACCGGGTATGACCATCGGTAAAGCTCTGGAATCTTATGCTTCTACTTCAGAGGAAATCGGAAAAATAATGGTTTTTGTCAATCCTCATTGGTCTTTAGGCTCAGTAGATATATCACAAACCGACACGGAAGGAATTTTTGACCAGTTCACAGAGGCGATTA
The DNA here is from genome assembly GCA_041645165.1 of Patescibacteria group bacterium. Classification (NCBI taxonomy): domain Bacteria; species Patescibacteria group bacterium. The sequence continues at coordinate 2,914 of JBAZQN010000037.1, forward strand.
GAAATAGTTTAAAGAAACTAGGGCTTTGGATTGAAAATGGAATTGCCTATATGAAAGCTTTAGTGGTGGATGCACTAACAATTGGAAGTTCAGAAAAACCGACTGGAATTACTATATACGATAAAATTACTAAAGAACCATATTGTTGGAGTAGTGAAAATGGTGAAATAGTAAGGACAAAAGGTAAATGCGAATTGGTGGGCGGAGCAGGGGAGTTACGAAACAACGCCAGCGCGACAACTAATCCAGCCCCGGTAGCAGGTACTAGTAATACCGCCCCGATAGTAAGTACTGGAGCCAGTACTCCAATCACCGCTTCCCCCGGGACCCCGCCAGCGGCGGTGGCAACCACTCCAACTACTGAAACTTCAACACCCGCTGGTTCGTCAACCCCAACTATTACCCCAGCTCCAGTTGTAACTCCAGCGCCGGCGGCTAGCAGTATACCAACAACTAGTGCTCCGACCCCAGCACCCGCGCCCCAGCCTTTGCCAGCGGCGAATCAGCCTGTGGCCGAAGAGGCTGGTCTCGTGCCCGCACGCCCCGCCGAAGGCGAGGCTCCGCCGAATGGCGGGCCGAGGGAGGCAGACACAGCGCCTCCGGCGG
>JBAZQN010000038.1 GCA_041645165.1 Patescibacteria group bacterium
GAGGAGATGAAAAAAGCAAAGGCCGCCTTATTTGAGAAATTGAGAAAAAACTTTTAACGCGCTATTGAAAATCACAGTCCCTGGTGACTATTGATTTGGGGCTCATTCCTTGACTGGAAAATACTGCGAATGTCATACTCATGCCCTGTGAACTTGCGCTGCTCGTCGAAGGTTCCGTATTTCCAGTCTATCCTCATGCTGCCATACGGGTAGTAGTCCAATAATTGTACCATGCCTCCACTACTGTTCGTAGCGGCGTTCGAGCCGGTGAGGTGGTCGGTATGGATGTATTGGATTAATTTTCTAGATTTTTCGTCAGGTAATTCGGTTAAAGTGTTGCTTGTTCTTAAATAATCCTACCAACAATCCAATAAAGATTGCAAAGTAAATGCCAAAGTTTACCGCCATGCCCACCGGAGAAAAAGTAAAATCAAGCGCTTCCCGACGTACCGCAAGTCCACGAGCCTCACGACTTATGACATATGCGTCCTTTGCCAAATCGGCATGAGTGAATGAAATGACAAACATGATGGCCGTAAAGAACAAATAGAGAACGATGCTCGTCACGGCTATTGGGAATGCTCGTGGGTATTTTTTGAATACGAAAACCACTGCACTACCCGTAACAACCAATACTGCGAGAGCAAAAACTATATATAATGCACCGAATCCAAAATGATTGAGTATACTGTAGTCGGATACCGTTTGATAACGAAGAATATCGAAAAGAGTACGCGCGAATAACCAAACCAATACGATCATGAGAATCGTGATAAATTTTAGTCGCTTTGACTGCGTACTGACATCTGGATTTGTGATTGTTTGTTCCATATGATTTTTATAGATTACCACATCCGTTCAAATTCGGCTGTCTTATTAAAAGGTAGAGTGTAAAAGTTTTCTTATCCCAACTACATCAAAAGGCCTTGTATACGGGTCAGGATTATAGTCCGGGAGCTTTGGGTCGAAGAATTTGATGATTTGCGTAAAGGTTTTTTCATCTGGATTTTCAGTTCTCAACTCTGGTGGTAGACCTACTGCATTAAGCGCTTGTTCATTGGGGAAGTCAGTAACAAGCAAGTAGTAACTGGTCCAAGTACGAAAAAACCGTTCAAGTGTCATACCAACTATCGTCATTGACTTTGGTTCAAATATTTCTCCGATTTCAACTACCGGATTATGAGCAACCTCCTCGTTAGCTGGCAACCATATACCAAATTGTTCGTCTGAACCATTGTCTCCAAAAATGATAACTTCTTCGGGTATTTGCCACTGCCATTCACGGAGTGTTCACTTGCATTAACGAGCCCGAATGAATGTTTATTACCAATCAAAGGTAGTATATTTAGATTTCCACGAAGTAAACTTGCACCGTTACTAAATTTGTAGAATTCTTTCAACTCTTCCGGGAGTTTACGTTGTAACTTTTATTCAACTTCTGCAATAAGTGAACTAACCGCAGGAGAGTTAAACTCGTGCAATGCGTTGTTCAGTTTCCAGGCAGTGAAAATATCAGCCAACATAATTAACCCTAACTAACCTTCTCAAAAATACTCCATAAAATTTTCATGTAATGCCCCATCCGTTAAAGATTTGTTAATCTTCTTATCAATCAACTCCAGAGCCTTCCCATGGTCTGATAAAGCTGTGCCGCCATCAATCGAGACAAAGAGTGAGTGAACTATGCCAACACAAATCCCATGGATGACGCTCCGAATGGCCTCTATATCTTTTTGTGATAAATTTATCTTTTGAAGATGTTGATAAGCAATCTTTTCCTTATCATCCATCCAAAGATTGTCGGCTTTCGGATTTGTTACACTCTTCACAAATAAATCCAAGTAATAATCTATTGACTCTTTGACTTCTGAGTAAAATTGTTTTTCTAACGCATTCATGGTATTCATAAGAGTTACTTAGTTTTAATCAACATCTGGCTTTAAATAATTATCACCGTATTTTTGTTCGATTTGTTTTGCAAAATCTTGTACCGTTTCAACGGTAACATTTCCTTCGTTCGCCTTATCCCATTTTAACCACTCGCTACTGATCTTTTTGTGATGTTCAATAGGCACGGCTCGCAAGTATGGAAGCTCATGTATATTAATTCCAGCTTCTTTAAACAATGCCTCATATTTTTGTGGCAAAGTATGGTGAATCTGCATATTAGAGGAGAGTTGCCCAAAGGCTCGCTGGAAAACCTCTCTATAGTTGTTGGCAGAGGGCACGAGATTCGACGCTCGGTTAACAGCTTTCGCTGCATCCGCAGCCTTATCCGCCACCCTTGTCGTTCGTGCTATGACACCGAGTCCTGTCACCCCCGGCACCAATGCCCCTCCCACATCAAGCGCTAAACTCGTTAGCTCACCCTTCACGTCTCCACCTTTGAAAATTGCTTGACCAACTTTGAACAAGTCGTAAACAATAAAACCTACATCTACCACTGTATCAACCGCCTCTCCACCCTTATCTACATACTTCAATGGATTGTTCCGGGCGTAACTGTAGGAATTCAGCTGTTGCGGGTCCCGGAGGATCTTCGAATGAATCCGGTCGTATGCAACCAGCACCTTCAGCTCGTCTCCGAGATCAAGGAAAAGTGTATCTTGCGACAAGAATCGTCCTATCGATTGTTTGTAATATCTCGCATTGGCGTAAGTTAAATTGGTGTCCCTATCAAACTCATGCCCCGTGAACTTCCTCTGCTCGTCGAAGGAGCCGTATTTCCAATCAATCCTCATTGATCCGTAGGGGTAGTAGTCCAATAATTGTACCATGCCTCCGGTGCTGTTCGTAGCAACGTTCGAGCCGGTGAGGTGGTCGGTGTGGAGGTACTGGAGGGTTGAGCCTTCCACGGTGGCAACCAGCTGGCTTCCCGCGTAGATGTGCTTGGTTGCCGTGGTTTGCTTGATATTGTAGAGCTTGTTGGGATAGTGGCGGGCGTAGCCGCTGGCGCCGTCATAGTACTTGGTCCTTTGTCCTGTATGGTCATACTGGTAGGTGACGGTGGAGCCGGTCTTCTGGGATTGGGTAAGCTGGTTGGCGTAGTTCCATGAATGCGTCCACGTGCTGTCTGATGTAAGATTACCGTTGTTATCATAAGTATAGGTCACGCCACCCACTGACGTTGCCGCGTGGGGATTAGCGTAGTTGGTGCCTTGGTAGAGGTAATTTCCAATGTCTGACTTATTGGTGATATCCCCTATCGCATCGTAAGCATATATCTGGGTGAAATTCCCGGGACTGGTGGAGGTGGCATTGGTGGCGATAGCGGAGGTAAGGCGATGCAGGTCATCATAGCCGTAGACCATTGTTTTAGCCGTATCGGTGAGGGAGTTATCTACGGTTTGCGTGATATTGCCGACGGAGTCGTAGGTGT
>JBAZQN010000039.1 GCA_041645165.1 Patescibacteria group bacterium
AATATTTCAATAAAATTGTCTGTGGTTCCGCCGTTGATGTTATGAAAGATTTGCCGGACGGCTCGGTAGATTTGATCGTTACTTCACCGCCTTACAATCTCAAAAATTCAACCGGCAACGGAATGAAGGACGGACGCGGTGGCAAGTGGGCAAACGCCGCCCTGCAAAAAGGATACACGCACCACAACGATTGTATGCCACACGATGAGTATGTGAAGTGGCAAAGAGATTGTCTGACTGAAATGTTGCGTTTGATACCGGAGGACGGAGCGATTTTTTACAATCACAAATGGCGCGTGCAGGGCGGCTTATTGCAAGATCGCCAAGATATAGTTAGCGGTTTTCCTGTCCGGCAAATAATCATTTGGAAGCGGAAAGGCGGCCTCAATTTCAACCCCGGATATTTCTTGCCGACATACGAGGTTATTTATCTTATCGCCAAGCCGAAGTTCGCGCTGAAAACCAAAGCGAATGCTCACGGCGATGTTTGGGAATTTACGCAAGAAATGAACAATGACCACCCCGCCGCCTTTCCAGTTAGTTTGATTGATAGGATTGTCGGATCAACTGATGCTAAGGTTGTTTTGGACCCATTTATGGGCTCGGGCACAACAGCGATTTCTGCCCTAAATTTTGGGCGAGATTATATCGGGATTGATATTTCGCCGGAGTATTGCGAAATGGCGGAGGAACGAATAAAACGGCATCAATCGCAAGCTAAACTTTTTCAACCTACTTATGAAAAACAAACCTAAAACTTATACTAAGCCGGAACTAATAGCCAAGCTGAAAGAAATTTCAGCTATGGGTTTTGTTGCGAATGCGCGGCGAGGTAATCATGGTGGTATCGGTAATACACTTGAGGATTTGCTTGGTATTAAAGAGAATAATTTACCAATACCAAATGCCGCAGAATGGGAATTGAAAACACAACGACTTGCCTCAACTTCGCTAACGACACTTTTTCATATTGGGGATAACGAAGCTATTTCTGTGGGATTTTCGGTCTGCACTTCATACGAGGGTGGAACCAAACGTATGCGATGATCCATCGTGCGAGCGCGTCGGGTGTTCGGAATCCGCGGTGCCGATTGAGGAGAGACCGGAGACGACCGTTCATGTTCTCCACCGCGTTCGTCGTCGAGGGAAGCCGCAGATGAGGATGCTCGTACCACGCACGGAAATCGTCCCGCCATCGGAGCGTCGAACGGATAATCCGTCGGATACGAACGGGACATCGAGCATCCTGCGCGAGGCGCGCGAGTTCGCTGCACGCACGGCGCACGCGATGCTCGTCCGTCTCACAGAGCACCCGTCGAATGAGCACCTGCGTCCGCTGCCGTTCCTTCCACCAGGTGATCCTGCGCTTCCGGTTTCCACAGAGCGTCGCGAGCTTGCCGAGGAGGTGGAAGTGGCAGCGCTGGAGCACCCATCCTTCCTCATCTGCAATGGCTCCCACCCCTGCAAAACTGTCCGCAACCATCGCACGAATCCGCCGTCTCGTCCGTTTCGGGATCGTATCCATGACCTCCCGCCACTGCTCCTCCGACTCGTGCCCGGGTCTGAGGATCGGTCGCAGGAAGACGAGATCCTCTCCATCAACCGCGCGGAGTCCGAGCAGGTACGTCGTCCACTCCGCTCTATCAATCGTGTGCCAGAGCGCATCGAGGACGAGGATGAGCTGGCCGCGTGGTGGACGGCGTGGCCACGGACGACTTATGAAGAGCTGGAGCGCGGCGGCATGTCGCTGTTGCCATGCTCGGGTTCCTACGTCGGAAGCGAGCGCGCGTGCGGTGAGTGTCTGCTGGTGCGTGAAGGTGCGCCGGACGATCGCGGTGCGGTGCTTGCGAGGTTTTGGACCGCGTTTCTTCGGTCGCACCGTCCACGTCGCACCGCAGTCCACGCACTTCCGACGACGGGTGTCGTGGACATGAACGCGGTCGTGTTTGCAGTCCGAGTTCGTGGTGTCGTGTGGCATACACCACGAACTCTGGCCGCAAACGATTGAATTGTCGCTCTACCGCGCTCAAAAGCATTACTCTAATCCCACAGAAATACGTTCGTTATCCCTCATATTGAACCCTCGCCGCGCGCTATCCGCTTTGTGCCACAAGTGCTTTTGCCAAAATACGGCTGGGCGCACCAAGAAGACGGCAAGAAATATCCAGCAGGCGAAATGAGTTTTCGTCAGACAATCCACGGTCTTACGAGAAGTGATCGTGGTTTTATGGTCAAAATTGATCGTGCAGAAAAGAAGATTTTAATCTCGTTTGATCCAAAGAGTGTAGATGTCCGGCATAAGGACTGGCTTGAATCAGTTAAAAAGCGTGTTGGTCTTAAAGAGCTTGACCCACAACCATATTGGGGTTTTGACGATTTGGAACATAAAGCCGGAACAAAATTACTCAATGCCTTTTATGTTCAAGCTGAAGTAAAGATTGTGCGCAAAAAAGAATTCTATCACTACACTAAAATTATGATGCTGCAAAAATTCAGTTTTGAGGGATTTTTGAAAGCGATTGAGGAAGCAAAAATTTTGGTAGATTTTGACGCGCGTAGTGGACACAATCACGGAACAAAATTCCGCATGAGACAGGACGCCTTACCGATGTTGTATGAGAAGCAGACGATAATACTTTAATTTTATGGCAACAATCCACAAAAAAGTTTGGCGAGAATACTTTGAGAAAATAATTTCCGGCAAGAAAAAGCTGGAATTGCGCCTTGCTGATTTCGAGGTAAATGAAGGCGACACCTTAGTTTTAGAGGAATGGGATAAAGACAAAGAAGATTATACGGGGAGAAAGTTTGAGGTTGTCGCCACATATATTCTCAAAACTAAAGGCCAAACTTTTTGGTCGTCGGAGGAAGTTGAAAAATACGGCTTTCAGATTATCCAATTT
>JBAZQN010000040.1 GCA_041645165.1 Patescibacteria group bacterium
TTTCGTCGTCCCAATGCCGTCTGATTTTTTTGCCCTCAAAAAGCGCGATTTTTGTGTTTTTCATAGCTTATTTTATGATATTTTTTAATTCAATTAAGCCACCCTACGCCTATTATCCCCTCTCCTTGCGAAGGAGAGGGTAGGGTGAGGTCGCATTCCCCCTCTCCTTGCGAAGGAGAGGGTAGGGTGAGGTCGCATTCCCCCTCTCCTTGCGAAGGAGAGGGTAGGGTGAGGTCGCATTCCCCCTCTCCTTGCGAAGGAGAGGGTAGGGTGAGGTCAGTGTTAATCCACAAACTTCACATTTCCCTTAAATTTTATATTCCCCTTCATCTGAAAATCCGGCGCATCAACCGCCTCATCCGCCCCAATGTCCCAAGCCGGACCCTGCGGGCGGGCGTCGCCGTCGATGTCCTTTGTCATTCCCGCGGAGGCGGGAATCCAGATGTCCCCCGACAAGTCAGCGCCCTTATCTCGTGCGGACGCATCGGTCCGGCCGAGGTGGAAGTCATAGTTGGCGGCATCGATAAAATTTACGGTTTTGCTACGATAATAAATACCGTATGCTGGGGCGGTCGCGTCTTGAGAAAGATTACCGGTAGAGGTTGCACTAAATGTCCCATAAAAACCTGTATTATTATTTTGTACAATATTATTTTTTACTACAATCGTTCCGCCACCCTGATAGATACCTTGATAGCTACCGTAATCGGTATTATTGTAAAAATAACCTGTACCGCCATCTAAATATAGACCGCACAAAATTGAAGGTGTGCCAGACCTAATCCAACCATAAGTTATATTGTTCCAGACGTAAGAAACGACCAAAGAATTGGGACGATCACTTAAAGCGCAAGTCAAGTCGACCGTACCGCTAATCACCCCCACGGAAATATTGTTAGACATTTTGAATATTCCCGCCCCCGATACTATACCAACGGTAGATATGCCATTCTTATTATTTCCCGCTGATGCGGTTATCTTTTCCTGAATGCCGTCAATCCAGATATAATTCGTTGAAATTGATATGCCTTGAACTGATGATATTTCTAATCTATATTTACTATCATCCCACTTCCCTTGATGTCTTTGGCTAACACCGACCTCTGAAGATGTGACGGGTGTATAAATTTTTATATAATTTCCCGGCCCAGTTGTCCAACCGCTGATAGTAACCGCGGTCGTATCCGGCGAGCTGGAAGCATAGGCGGGGACGAACATGGCGGTATTACTGGCGACAAGGTCGCGGGCGACCAGGACTTGACTGCGCAGGCCCGAATCAATGCTTTGATTTACGGTTGCGGTTGTCTGCGTCTGCCAGTTATTTAATAATGTATGCGCGCGGTAGATGCTGGCGCTGGCCGAAGTGGTGGCGATTGGGTAACTGCTGGTCGCTGAAACGATTGAATATACGGTAGATGACGAACGACCGGTGATAAAGGCGAGAGTTAAGGGATTTCCATACTGAACAACATCACCCACCCCTATATTACCGGGCTGCGGTGCGCTGAAAGTGGCTGTACTTGAGCTGACAGTCAGAGTATCGCCTGTACCGAGCGCAGCCGAGGTATTCCCCACCGACCGATACATTATCGCCGCCCCCTCATCCGCGCCGATATCCCAACCAAGCCCGCCGGCGGTTGAGGTTGCCTGTGCGCCGCGCGCTTGTCCATCTATATCATCAATATAAAAAGGCGAAGTTGTTGAGGTAGATAAATCAGTACCTCCGTCTTTCCAGACTGTATCATTCACAGCTAAATGAAAATCATCGTTTACTTCATCTACAAAAATTGGATTCGCCGTTGAAATAGCTGTCTGTATCCAAGTATTATAGAAAGGTATCGTAACTGAAGCAAATCCGCTGTTTTTTGCAATATGGCGAGAAGCATCATAATTATATGAATTGGAAAAACCGTAATAGGAATTATTGACCGTAATGTTGTAAGCATTGATTCTGGAATAAGTATTTGTTATTGCACTGCTTACCGTTCCAGTCATGTCGTATATGACGCAGTTTTCTATATTGATTGTTCTATCGACATCCGCACCGCTTATTCCATTACCGTTGGCTGCCCCACTTATAACTCCCCTAATAATACAACCCTTGATGTTATTTACTGCTCCAGCCGTACTTGCGCCCATAGAAATTCCCGTGACAGTAGCGGCATCACCACGGGTTATCTTTAATTGAAGCCCTTCAAAATTGGCATAATCTTCATAAACGAGGAGTGTGCTGTTGCTCACTTCCAAACGGTATTTACTGTCATCCCATTTACCCTGATGCCTGGCGGTTGGAGTGGTATAAATTCTTATATAATTGGTTGGACCGGTCGTCCAGCCGTTAATAGAAACTTGCGTCGTATCCGCACCCGTCCACGCACCGTCTATTTTGGCGGTGGCGATGGCGGGGTTGCCGGCGTTGGAGAGGATGGCGTAGTTTGAGGTGGTGGCGCCACCTTTGATGTAGATGCGTTCACCGGAAATAAAGGTTGAAGAGGCTATATTATAAAGTAAAATTTGTGTTGAAGTTGCGCTGGCGCTCGCGCCGACAGTGGTACTTGCAACCGCGCCGGAGGTGAGACCGACCACCGAAGCGTTTGCAGGAATGGTGCCTGTTGCACTTGATAAAGAAAAAACAGCAGTTGAGGTCGTCGCCAAATCAACCTGGTTCGCCGCCTCCCAGGCGGACAAAGTAGAAAAGTTCCCGCCCGACTGCATCACACTTGTCACATATTCCACACTCCCCTCATCCGCGCCAATGTCCCATTGACGACGCAGTTGGCCGTCCATGTCGTCGGTGAATGATAAATTAGTGTCGGTTGCCGGAGTACTCGTCCCCGCGTCAACCGCCGCGGTGTCGCTCGGCG